>DATNCB010000534.1:0-4878 GCA_035571715.1 Ramlibacter sp. | reverse complement strand
TCAGTTGAGGACAGCGCCGGACAGTTGCATGCCGTTGCCGCGTTTTTCGACGAGCTCGCCGGCATCACCGACCGGATGCCCGCGACCGCACCGCTGGCGGGGGAAGAAGAAGCAATCGAAGTATGAGCAAGAAGCACATCGAAGAATGCGTGCGCACCAGCCTGGAGGGTTACTTCCGGGACCTGCGCGGCACCGAACCCGACGGCATGTACGAAATGCTGGTCAAGGTGGTGGAAAAGCCGCTGCTCGAAGTCGTGATGGCGAAGGCCGAGCAGAATCAGTCCAAGGCGGCCGAATGGCTGGGGCTGAACCGCAATACGCTGCGCAAGAAGCTGCTGGAACACAGGCTTATCAAGTAACTTGCGGGGCAGATCTTCGGCTCTGTCCTTCCAGGTAATTTGCGGGACAGAGCCCCAACTGACCAAGAAATATATGAACGCACTGATCTCCGTTTCCGACAAGACCGGCATTGTCGAATTCGCTCGCGCGCTGCATGCGTTGGGCATCCGGCTCATTTCGACCGGCGGTACCGCCGCGCTCCTGGCCGAGCAGGGCCTGCCGGTGAACGAAGTGGCGCAAGTCACCGATTTTCCCGAGATGCTGGATGGGCGGGTCAAGACGCTGCATCCCAAGGTGCATGGCGGCCTGCTCGCGCGGCGCGAACTGCCCGAGCACATGGCTGCGCTCAAGGCCCATGGCATCGACACCATCGACCTGCTGGTGGTCAATCTCTATCCGTTCGAAGCCACCGTCGCCAAGCCCGGTTGCACTCTGGAGGACGCGATCGAGAACATCGATATCGGCGGGCCGGCGATGGTGCGTTCTGCGGCCAAGAACTGGAAGGACGTGGGCGTGCTGACCGACGCGTCGCAATACCCGATCGTGCTGGAAGAGCTGAAAACCGCGGGCCAGCTTTCCGAGAAGACGCGGTTCGCGCTTTCGGTGGCCGCGTTCAACCGCATCAGCAATTACGACGCGGCCATCAGCGACTATCTGTCCAGCATCCAGGAAAGCGGATCGCGCGCGCTGTTCCCGTCGCAGGCCAACGGCCGCTTCGTCAAGCTGCAGGACCTGCGCTATGGCGAAAATCCGCACCAGAAGGCGGCGTTCTATCGCGACTTGCATCCGGCGCCTGGATCGCTGGTCACCGCCAGGCAACTGCAGGGCAAAGAGCTGTCGTACAACAACATCGGGGACGCCGATGCCGCGTGGGAATGCGTCAAGAGCTTCGATGTGCCCGCCTGCGTGATCGTCAAGCACGCCAATCCGTGCGGGGTGGCCGTGGGGAAGGACCCGCTTGCCGCCTACAGCAAGGCATTCAAGACCGATTCGACTTCGGCCTTCGGCGGCATCATCGCTTTCAATCGCACGCTGGATGGCGCGGCCGCCGAGGCGGTGTCCAAGCAGTTCGTCGAAGTGCTCATGGCTCCGGATTACACGCCGCAGGCGCTGGACGCGTTCAAGAGCAAGGCCAATGTGCGGATCCTGCAGATCGGCATGCCGCCGGGCGGCAGCAGCGACTGGGACAACGGGCGCAATGCGATGGACATCAAGCGCGTGGGGTCCGGCCTGCTGATGCAAACCGCCGACAACCGTGAACTGAATTTGGCCGAGCTCAAGGTCGTCACGAAAAAGCAACCGACGGCGCAGCAATTGGAGGACCTGTTATTCGCGTGGAAGGTCGCGAAATACGTCAAGTCCAACGCCATCGTGTTTTGCAAGGACGGCATGACCATGGGCGTGGGAGCAGGCCAGATGAGCCGGCTCGATTCGGCTCGCATCGCAAGCATCAAGGCCCAGCATGCCGGCCTGTCGCTGCAGGGCACGGCCGTTGCGAGCGACGCTTTCTTCCCGTTCCGCGACGGGCTCGACGTGGTGGTGGATGCGGGCGCGACCTGCGTCATCCAGCCTGGTGGCAGCATGCGCGACGAGGAAGTCATTGCCGCCGCCAACGAGCGTGGCGTGGCGATGGTGTTTTCAGGCGTGCGGCATTTCAGGCATTGAGGACACGGCGATCAAGCCCGCAATGACAACGACTTGAACACCTCGCGCGCAACGCTAATTGTTTCAGCGAGGTCGGCGTCCGAATGCGCCGCGCTTACAAATCCGGCTTCGTAAAGTGCCGGAGCAATGTAGATGCCGCGCTCCAGCAGGCCGTGGAAAAGCTTGTTGAAGCGGGCGCCGTCGCTTTTCATGACCTGCGAGTAGTTCTGCGGAAGCTGTGGCAACAGGAAAAATCCGAACATCCCGCCTTCGCAATCGGCACTGAACGGAACGCCTTCGGCGGTTGCCGCTGCTCGCAATCCCTCCACGAGTGTTGCGGCCTTGGCCGTCAAACCATCAAAAAATCCCGTTTTCCGGATTTCTTTCAAAGTCGCCAGACCGCAGGCGGTGGCCACCGGATTGCCGGAAAGAGTGCCCGCCTGATACACGGGGCCGAGCGGCGCCAGCTGCTCCATGATGGCCCGCGGCCCGCCGAACGCCGCCAGCGGCATACCCCCGCCGATGACCTTGCCCAGTACCGAGAGATCGGGCGCGAAGCCCGGAATGGCTTTGGCGTAAACGCTCTGGGCACCACCCAAGGCGACGCGGAATCCGGTCATCACCTCGTCGAAAACCAGCAGCGCGCCGTGGCGCGTGCACAACTCGCGACAGCGGCGCATGAACGGCACGCTGGCCCGGACGAAATTCATGTTGCCGGCGATCGGCTCGATGATCAGGCAGGCGATGTCTGCCCCATGCAGCGCGAACGCTTCTTCGAGCTGCGCCACGTTGTTGTACTCCAGCACCAGCGTGTGCTGCACCACCTCGGGCGGCACCCCGGCACTGGTGGGATTGCCGAAGGTGGCCAGGCCCGAGCCGGCCTTGACCAGCAGCGCGTCGGCATGGCCGTGGTAGCAGCCTTCGAACTTGATCAGCTTGTGGCGCCCGGTAGCGCCACGGGCCAGCCGGATCGCGCTCATCGCCGCTTCGGTGCCCGAACTCACCAGCCGCACCATGTCCATCGAGGGCACCAGACCGATGATCTCCTCGGCCAGTTCCACTTCGCGCTCGGTTGGCGCGCCGTACGAGAAACCTTCCAGTACCGCCTTTTGCACGGCCTCGACCACCGCGGGATGGCCGTGGCCCAGGATCATCGGTCCCCAGGAACCGATGTAGTCGATGTAGCGCTGGCCATTGGCGTCCCAGAAGTAGGGCCCAAGCGCACGCTGCACGAATCGTGGCGTCCCGCCGACGGCGCGAAAGGCGCGCACCGGGGAGTTGACGCCGCCCGGGATCAATTGGCGGGCGCGGTCGAAAAGCTGTTGGTTGCGATCAGTGTTTGGTGTCATGGGCGGGCATGTCGAAAACTTGCAGGGCCTGGGCCTCTTCGTCGGTGAGCGTTTCGGTTTCGCCTTCCGGCTGGGCCCAGAACAGGCGATCGGGCACGACGTTGCCCATTCCGGGACGGAACCCGGCGTCCAGGCAACGATCCAGATAGCCGAGGGCTTCGGTCGCGGCTGCGGCCAGGTCGGTGCCGCTGGCCACCAATGCGGCCAACGCCGCCGACAGGGTATCGCCGGCGCCCTCGAAGACGGCTTCGAAGCGCTCGAATTTTTCGCTGCCCAACACCGCCTGCGGTGTGGCCAGCACGTTGTCGATGAATTGTTCGGGCAGCGGGATTCCGGTGACCAGCGTATAGGCCACGCCCATTTCGGAGGCGGCCTTCGCGATGTCGCGCGCGGTGGGGCTGCGGTCGCTGCTCCAGTCCGGCAACAGCCAACGCCACAGCGTGCTGTGGTTTCCTACCAACACGGTGGTCTGCGGCAGCATGAGCTCACGGAACGCGTCCAGGTACAGGTCGATCTGGCCTTCGTCCCACCATGACAGGTTGGGCATATACGCGATCAGCGGGACTTCGGAATAGTCGGCGGCGATCTCGGCGATCGTGCTGATGGCCTCCGGGCTTCCGACGAAACCGACCTTGAAAACTTGCACCGCCGCATCTTCGAGAATGGCGCGCGCCTGCTCCGAAATGACGTCCTCGTCGAAGGCGAAATGGTCGAACACTTCAGCCGTGTCGCGCGCGTACGCGCCTGTTACAACCGGCAGGGCGTGGGCTCCAACCGACGCAATTGCCGTTACATCTGCCGCCAGTCCGCCGGCGCCGCTGGGGTCGCTTGCATTGAACACCATCACGCATGCCGGGTTCGCGTCGTCGTCTTCCTCGGCGTCCGAAGCGGCAGGAGCGGCTGGGAAATTGGGGTTTGTCATGGGCCTTGATCTTGCAGCCGTTAGCGCACTGTGCCTGATAGCAGCGAAGGGCCTCGATACAATCGTTGCATTCTATTCGAAGGCCCTTTAAGCTGTGACCGAAGCAAAAACGTGGATGTGTCTGATTTGCGGGTGGATTTACGACGAAGAGGCCGGAGCCCCCGATCATGGCATTGCGCCCGGCACTCCCTGGTCGGCAATTCCGATGAACTGGACCTGCCCCGAATGCGGTGCCCGCAAGGAAGATTTTGAGATGGTTCAGATTTGAAGGTGGCCCCTGTTACAAATCCGGAGGATGCCGCCCCTAGAGCAGTTACAAATTGAGGAGCAGCGTCAAGTGAGCACGAGTGGTTTCAAGGTGCTGGTGATCGATGACAGCAACACCATCCGGCGCAGTGCGGAGATTTTTCTGAAGCAGGGCGGCCACGACGTATTGCTGGCCGAGGATGGTTTCGATGCGTTGGCCAAGGTCAACGACTACCAGCCCAACCTGATCTTCTGCGACATCCTCATGCCGCGTCTCGATGGCTACCAGACGTGCGCGATCATCAAGCGCAACGCCAAGTTCGCTTCGGTGCCCGTGGTGATGTTGTCATCCAAGGACGGTGTATTCGACAAGGCGCG
>DATNCB010000533.1:0-2530 GCA_035571715.1 Ramlibacter sp. | reverse complement strand
CGCCGGGTGCCAGTTCCACGCGCTGGCGGGCAGGCAAGACCACTTCCCTGACCGTGCTCTTGCCACGGCCAGGCGCGCGAATCACAACCCGCTCCGCGGCGAAGGACTTCACCGATATCAATGTCGCACCCTCGGTGCTGGTGAGACGCATGTAAGCCTGCGCCGAGCGGCCATCCGCCGCGACCCTGACCCACGGTTCATTGATGATGAATAGCGCCTGTGCATCAGAAGCAGCGAAGACCAAAGCAAGCGCCACGCCGAGGGCATAGGCGCCTCGACGTCGATCCCGTCTCATTCGAAATTCACGGCGAGCACCCCGACGGCGCCAGGAAGCTTGCGATCGGGGCAATATCCTCGGGGACGTTTTCTGTCAACACAGGGCTCTGCACCCAGATGTGATCGTCGGCGGACGAGGTCGCAAGATAGGTCGCTGTGCCTGGATAGTATCGGAAATAGTAGGGAGGGAACTTTGCCGATATGGCACCGGCGGGAGCGAAGAACTGCGGGAAATTCCGTTCTCCCCAATTGAACATGCAGTCCACGATCGCGCCCGTGGCGAAGGCGAAGTTTGTCGGCGCCGTAGCAACGATGCCGCCATTGCGATCGATGGCGTGAATGCCATCGCCTGGCAGCGCGCCATGCACGACGATATCCACGCCGGCGTAATTGATGGTGCCGCCCGATGGAAACAAAAACCCGTTCGGAACGATGTAGTCGGGTGCCACGATTCCGAGACTGGCGAACCCTTCTGTACCGATCAGGAATGATCGATTCGCGCTGTCCTCCGGCAAGTCACTGGGAAACGTATAGATGTGCGAGTCCCCGCCTTGTGATGTGGCGGTGATCTGGTGCCCGGTCAGAAATTGTTGGAACCCGAACGTCGTTTGCAGAACGATGTACTGCACGTTGCCACTCGCGTTCGAGTAGATTTCCGTGATGATAAAAAGGTGGAATGTCGCGTTGGCCGCCTGTGTCCAGAGCATGGCCACGACCACGAGGAGAAAACGAAGAAGCCGAGCAATCGTTCCCATAGTTTCTAACCCCCGGTCAGTTGCAGGCCAATGACATGACTGGCCTTTGACATTCAACGGATAGAACCACCTGCGATACGGTGCGAATCTACTATAGATCGCCGAATCAGGCAGGGCCGTACCGTTTTCCGGGACTGGCCGGGGCCCGCTCGCCCGACCAATTGAATTCGTTGCAGTCGGGCACAGCTGGCACGCAACGTGCTCATCTGAAATCGGATCAGCAGCTAGCGGCTCACTGGTGCAGCAAGGGGTCGCGCTTCTGGGATCTAAGAAAACAACAAAGGGGTATTTGTGGCCGGATCGATCGTCGATCGCGAAGAAATGTTGGCAGCACATCAATGGCTGCTGTTGGGGGAATTCCCCAACAGTGGTGGGCTTTGGGTGCTGACGACGAGCCGTGTCGGAACGCCCCGCGCGTCGCGCCGCACTTGCGAGGCCGGGTAAGCGAGCCGCCCCATGGAAACCCTGCGCCATACCTACCGTCTCGTCTGGGTTGCCCTGACATGGTTCGCGCTGTCCATCGGCGCGGTGGCGGCGTCGGCCATCATCAACCCACAGGCGGTCGAGCTGATTTGCTCCGGTGGGCACGGTATCAAGATGGTGATCAAGGGCGACGGCGGCGCGCCAGTTTCGGGTCACCAGCTGGGGGATTGCCCCTTGTGCGTCACGGCCGGAGCCCCGCCGCCGGCCCCGGCTACTTGCGCCCCGCATCAATTGCCGGCCGACGCGCCGACAGTGTTGGCAGCAGCCTACGTTGCCACGTTTGCGGCTGCTCCGCCGCCTGCGCGCGGACCTCCTTCGATCTGACAGATTCGGCCCAGTAGCCGTACGGCGCGAACAGTTCGCGCCCGTGCAGCCCCCAATCGCCAGATTCCGGAGATTCCCATGCGCAAGAACCGCATGGCCTTGGCACTCGCTTTGGCCTTCCCTTTTGTCGCTGCCGCACAGGATGCGCCCAGCAAATTTATGGGTGTTGTCACCGTCACCGGTGGCCAGCCGACATCGCTGCCCACGCAGATTCCCACCACCATGGAGGGCGTAACGCGCGAGCAGATCGAGCAAACAGTCAACGCCACGGACAGCGAAGACGCGCTCAAGTACTTTCCCAGCCTGCTGGTGCGCAAGCGCTATATCGGCGATTACAACCACGCCATCCTTTCGAGCCGGGCATCGGGCACAGGCAACAGCGCGCGCTCGGCCGTGTACGCCGACGGCATCCTGCTGTCCAATTACCTCGGCAATGGCGTCGGCGGGCTGTCGTTTCCGCCGCGCTGGGGCCTGGTCACCCCCGAAGAGATCGAGCGGGTCGACGTGATGTACGGCCCGTTCTCCGCGGCCTACCCCGGCAATTCGGTCGGCGCGGTGGTGGACTATGTCACCCGCATGCCCACCCAGTTCGAGGCACATGGCGCTGTGAGCATCGTGTCGCAGCCGTTCGAGCTGTACAACACCAACGCCACCTTCCACGCCTGGCAGACCAGCGCCTCGGTGGGCAACAA
>DATNCB010000532.1:0-1289 GCA_035571715.1 Ramlibacter sp. | reverse complement strand
GGTCGGCGACGGCAAGCCGCGTGTGTCGGGGCATATTGCGTACCGGGCGGTGCTCAGGCGCGAAGAAGTGCCGCAGCACCTCTGGAGCGACGACGTGTTGCTATGGGGCGGCGAAAAGACGCACCTGGTGCATTACCCGCTGCGCCGCGGCGAACTGTTCAATCTCGTCGCTGTGTTCCACAGCAACAAGTACGACGAAGGCTGGAATACGTTCGGCGATACCGCCGAGCTGAACGAGCGCTTTTCGCAAGCTGTGCCGCAGGTCAAGGAGCTGCTCGGCAAGATCCAGACCTGGAAGATGTGGGTCCTGTGCGACCGCGAGCCGGTGAAGAACTGGAGCAAGGGGCGCGTCACCCTGCTCGGCGACGCCGCTCACCCCATGCTGCAATACCTGGCGCAAGGCGCTGGCCAAGCCATCGAGGATGCCGTGGTGCTCGGCGAGGCGCTGCGCTCCACCAATGGCGACGTCGAGTCGGCCTTTCAGAAATACCAGCAGGCGCGCTACCTGCGCACCGGCCGCGTTCAGCTCACCGCGCGTTTTTACGGCGACATCTACCACGCGTCGGGCGTGCAGCGCGAGCTGCGCAACCAGCTGTTCCAAAGCGGCAAAGAATCCGCGGGCTTTGCCGGCCTCAAGTGGATGTACGACGGCATCGATCCCAAGAACCTGTTCAAGTCCTGAAATCATGCCTGCCGCACCGAAGCCGCGGCTGCAACGAGGAGACATTTTCATGAACGCACCCGATTCCATTGCCCTTTCGCGCGAGCAGCTCTACCGTGACATGGCTCCGCTCAACCTCACCCCGCTGTGGGAGGTGTTGCACGCGTTGGTGCCGCAACAGCCCACCAGCCCCTGCGTCCCCGCGCTGTGGAAATACGAAGAGGTGCGGCCCTTCCTCATGCGATCGGGTGAGGCGATCACCGCCGAGGAAGCGATACGGCGAGTGCTGATCCTGGAGAACCCCGCCCTGCGCGGGCAGTCGGCCGTCACCCAGTCGCTCTATGCCGGCCTTCAATTGATCCTGCCGGGCGAGATCGCCCCCAGCCATCGCCACACGCAAAGCGCCCTGCGCTTCATCGTGGAGGGCTCGGGCGCCTACACGGCCGTCGACGGCGAACGCACCACCATGCGGCCGGGAGACTTCATCATCACGCCCAGCTGGACCTGGCACGATCACGGCAACGATGCGGCGCAGCCCGTCGTCTGGCTCGATGGACTGGACATTCCGATGATCCGCTTCTTCGACGCCGGGTTCGCGCAATCCGATACGAGCAAATCGCAGAAAGTC
>DATNCB010000531.1:0-28066 GCA_035571715.1 Ramlibacter sp. | reverse complement strand
TCCATCGAACCAGCTGCTCACGTTCTGGGCCGTCAAGGCAAGCCCGAGCGCGCCCAGCAGGCCGATCCCGACGCCGGCAGCCAGCCAGCGCGTACGACCAGGCAACTGCCGAGTGGCAGCGGCAACGATGCCAACGAAGAGTGCGGCCTCGAGGGACTCGCGAAACACAATCAGTGCGGCGGCTAGCATAGGTGCTCTCGGTTACTCGGCCACCACGGCGCCCTTGGCGGTGGCTTCGTTGTATTCGCCGAAGAAGGTGTACCGGCCGGGCTTCAACGGTCCGATGAAGATCGACGCCTTCGATCCAGCTGGAATTACCTTCTCGCGGTTCAGGCTGTGGCTCTCGAACTCTTCGGCAGTGCTGTCCTGGTTGTGCACGATGAGCTTGACGCGTTGTCCAGCCGGCACCCTGATCTCGGCAGGCTCGAAGCGATGATTCTTGATGGCCAGGGCAAACTCGGGCTCGGCCGCTTGCGCCCAGAGGCAGAAGAAGCTCGCGGCGAGCGCGACAGTGATCGTGGGACTGACAAGGGCCATCAAGAATCTCCTCCAAGTTTTATCAATCTTAATGCAAATCATTGTCATTTGCAATGGACTGAGCAGTTGAGCCAAAAAAAAGCGCCCAGGAGAGGGCGCTTTCGGAGGTGGACCGGGGTCAAGCCCGGCGTGACAGCCAGGTCAGAGCGTGTCGATGAAGCTGCGCAGCTTGTCGCTGCGGCTGGGGTGCTTGAGCTTGCGCAACGCCTTGGCTTCGATCTGGCGGATGCGCTCGCGGGTCACGTCGAACTGCTTGCCGACTTCTTCCAGCGTGTGGTCCGTGCTCATTTCGATGCCGAAGCGCATGCGCAGCACTTTGGCTTCGCGTGGCGTCAGCGAATCGAGGATGTCCTTGACCACGTCGCGCAGACCCGCCTGCATCGCGGCCTCGATCGGTGCGGTGTTGGCCTGGTCTTCGATGAAGTCGCCCAAGTGCGAATCGTCGTCGTCGCCGATCGGCGTTTCCATCGAGATCGGCTCCTTGGCGATCTTCATGATCTTGCGGATCTTGTCCTCGGGGATCTCCATCTTGGCCGCCAGGATGCCGGCATCGGGCTCGAAGCCGAACTCCTGCAGGTGCTGGCGCGAGATGCGGTTCATCTTGTTGATGGTCTCGATCATGTGCACCGGGATGCGGATCGTGCGGGCCTGGTCCGCGATCGAGCGGGTGATGGCCTGGCGGATCCACCACGTCGCATAGGTCGAGAACTTGTAGCCGCGCCGGTATTCGAACTTGTCCACGGCTTTCATCAGGCCGATGTTGCCTTCCTGGATGAGGTCCAGGAACTGCAGGCCCCGATTGGTGTACTTCTTGGCGATGGAGATCACCAGGCGCAGGTTGGCCTCGATCATTTCCTTCTTGGCTTCGCGCGACGAAGCCTCGCCGTTGTTCATGCGCTTGTTGATGTCCTTGAGCTGCGCCAGCGGCACGACCACACGCGACTGCAGGTCGGCGAGCTTTTGCTGCAGTTCCTGGATCGGCGGGATGTTGCGCGCCATGATGGTGGACCAGGGCTTGCCGGCGGCGGCCTGCTTTTCCACCCATTTCTGGTTCAGCAGGTTGGGCGGGAAGTCGCGGATGAAAGTCTCCTGCGGCATGCCGCACTTGTCGACGATGATGCGGCGCAGTTCGCGCTCTTTCTTGCGCACGTCGTCGACCTGGCCGCGCACCATGTCGCACAGCTTTTCGATGGTCTTGGCCGTGAAACGTATGGTCATCAGCTCTTCGGACAAGGCATGCTGGGCCTTCACATAGGAGGGCGTGCCGTAGCCTTCCTTGTCGTAGATCTTGTGCACCTTCTCGAACAGCAGCTGGATGCGGGCGAAGCGTTCCAGCGCCTGGGTCTTGAGCTCTTCGAGCTTTTTGGTCAGCGCCTTGGAGCCGCCATTGCCGTCGTCGTCATCGTCGGCGTCGAACTCGTCGAAATCTTCCTCGGCCACATAGTCGTCGGCTTCGTTCGGGTTGGAGAAGCCGTCCACCACGGTGGAGATGACAACCCGGCCTTCGCGGATTTCATTGGCCAGGCGCAGGATTTCCGCAATCGTGGCGGGCGAGGCCGAGATCGCTTCCATCATGGCCATCAGGCCGCCCTCGATGCGCTTGGCGATCTCGATCTCGCCCTCACGCGTCAGCAGTTCCACGGTGCCCATTTCGCGCATATACATGCGCACCGGGTCGGTGGTGCGGCCGAATTCACTGTCCACCGTGGACAGGGCCGCTTCTGCTTCCTCTTCGGCTTCTTCCTCGGTCGCCGCTGTGGGACCGGTATTAGTCAGCAGCAGAGTCTCGGCATCGGGTGTCTGTTCGTAGACGGCCACGCCCATGTCGTTGAGCATGGACACCACGACTTCGAGCGTTTCCGCGTCCACCAGCTTCTCGGGCAGGTGGTCAGTGATCTCGGCGTGCGTGAGGTAGCCGCGCGTCTTGCCCAGCTTGATCAGGGTCTTCAGGCGCTGCCGGCGCTTGAGCATTTCCTCTTCGGTCAGGATGGCCTCGTCCAGCCCGAATTCCTTCATCAAGGCCCGTTCCTTGGCCTTGCTGATCTTCATGCGCAGCGGCTTGACCTTCTCGGCGGTTTCGGCCACCGGCTCACCGACCAGATCCTCCTCAATATCGGACAGGTCGAGGTCTTCCGCGGTCTTGGCTTCCAGGGCGTTTTTCGGCTTGCGCCCGCGCTTGGCGCCGCCCTTGGCCAGTTCGGCCGATTCCGCCAACTGGGCCTTGGGTGGGCGGCCCGGTTTTTTCTTCACCACCTCATCGGCGGCGACCTTGGCATTTTTCTTTACCTCATCCTTGGCGGTGGCTTTCTCGGAATGCTTGGCAGGGGACTTCGTTTGCGGCACTGGCTTCACTTTCATGGCGGACTTGGCGGGGGGCTTGGCTTGCGGCTTGGGGTCAGTCTTGACGACTTTGAGTTTTGCCTTGGCGGGAACCACCGGTTTGATCAATTTATTGGCAACGGGTTTCGCGGGCTTCACGAGCTTTCCGGACTTTTGAGCGGGCATGAAAAAATACCTCGGACTGGCAAAAAATCAGAAACACAAAAAGCGCCACTACAGCCCGGCGCGGGATGAGGGGAACGCGCAAAACACCCGAGCCGGGCGTTTCAGTCGTTCTTCAGGGGCAAGATGGGTGGGCGAACATTTGGGGTGCAGCCCTTGCGGTGAGGTGGCGGGTCGGGAGCAAATGTCCGCGGTTGGCCGGGTCCGGAGGTGCTGCTGTCGCTCTTGCCGCTAGCAAGCCCTACATTATATCCTTTTCGGGCGTTTTCAAGAGCGACATGTGCTGTTTCTTGAGCTCGAACTGGTCCCTGATAAGTTCCAGCTCCCGAGGGGCCCGGCTGGGATCGGAGGCGGGCAGGGCCTGGACCTGCTTCAGCTCCAGTTGGAGTACGTCCAGCCTGACGGCGCTCACCAGGCGCCGCAACTCACGCAGGGGCAGGTCCGTATCTTCCACCATGCGTCCATGCGGCTGCATCGTCTCCAGCTCGATGAGCCGCTTGACTATCGGCTCGAACGGCTGGCCTTCGACCGCGACCATGAGCGCTGCCAGGGGCTGGGGCCCGTGCTCGTGCGCCTGCGTGTCCAGCCAGCGGAACAATTCGCCGCAGCCGCCCTCCAGCCCGCACAGGACCTCGTGGTCGGGCATCGCCAGATCGTCCCACCAGGCGGAGTTCGCCAACAGCAGGCGTGCGGCGTTCTGGGCGTTGGCTTCGATCGACGGCTGGGACGGAAATTTGCGGGTCCATGGGCGGGCGTTCACCCGGACGCGCGCGCGTCCGGCCGCCCCTGAAGTGGGGCTGCCCCATGCGGTCACCAGGTCGCGTGCATCTTCTTCCACGAGCGTGGCAATTTCGTTCAGGACCTGCCGTTTGAGCGAGCCGTCGGGCATCGATGACCAAAGCGGCCGGGCGCTTGCCGCCATTCGGGCGCGACCTTCCGCGCTGGCGAGATCGCAGCCTTCGCGCGCCGCCTCGATGAGAAAACGGCTGAGCGGGGTGGCATCGCTCACATAACGCGCAAATGCCTCGCGTCCGAACTCCCGGATGTAGCTGTCCGGGTCGTGCTCGGCTGGGAGGAACAGGAACTTGATGCTGCGCACGTCTGTGGCATAGGGCAACGCGGCGTCGAGCGCCTTGCGCGCGGCGCGGCGGCCGGCTTCGTCCCCGTCAAAGCTGAACACCACCGAATCGGTGAAGCGGAAGAGCTTTTGCACGTGCTCGTTGGTGCAGGCGGTGCCTAGAGTTGCCACAGCGTTCGGAAAGCCCAATTGGGCCAGCGCCACCACATCCATGTAGCCCTCGGTCACCAGCACATAGCCGTGCTCGCGCAACGCGTTGCGGGCCTCGAACAGGCCGTAGAGTTCGCGCCCTTTGCTGAACACCGGGGTCTCCGGCGAGTTCAGGTACTTCGGTGTCCCCTCGCCCAGCACCCGGCCGCCGAACCCGATGCACTCGCCCTTGACATTGCGAATCGGAAACATCACCCGGTCGCGGAAGCGGTCGTAGCGCTTGTCCTCGTCTTCGCTGACGATGACGAGGCCGCTCTCGGCCAGCAGGGGATCGTCATAGTTGGGGAAGACGCTGGCCAGGCTGTGCCAGCCCTCGGGCGCATAGCCCAGGCCGAACTGCTTCGCAACAGCGCCCGAGACGCCACGGCCCTTGAAGTACTCGACCGCCCGAGGCGACTCCTTCAGGTGTTTGCGGTAAGCGTCGCAGGCTTTCTCGAGCACATCGGTCAGCGTTGCCTGTTTCTCGCGCTGCTGGGCAGCCCGCGCGCGGTCCTGGGGCGAAGCATCCTCTTCGGGCACCTGCATGCCGTACTGCTGGGCAAGGTCCTTGACGGCTTCGACGAAGTTCATGCCGGCATGCTCCATCAGGAAACCGATGGCGTTGCCGTTCTTGCCGCAGCCGAAGCAGTGGTAGAACTGCTTGCTGGGGCTGACCGAAAACGAAGGCGACTTTTCGCCATGGAACGGGCACAGTCCCATGTAGTTCGCGCCGCCTTTCTTCAGCTGCACATAGCGGCCGACGATTTCGACCACGTCGGCGCGGGCTACCAACTCCTGGATGAAAGACTGGGGAATGGCCATTGTTCGGTATTCTTGCCTAATCAAGGTGACGCCGTGGCCCACCGGGCGACCGGGAAATATCGGAGACAAGACATGACGCACATTTTCGACCAGGACCTGCCGCGCAACGAGGCGAATTTCACGCCGCTGTCGCCGCTGACGTTCATCGAGCGGACCGCCGAGGTTTATCCGCAACGCCTGGCAGTGATCCACGGCGATCTGCGCCGCAGCTGGAGCGAACATTACGAGCGCTGTCGCCGGCTGGCCAGCGCGCTGGCGCGACACGGCGTGGGTAAAGCAGACACCGTCGCTGTGATGCTGCCCAACACGCCGCCGATGCTGGAAGCGCACTTCGGCATTCCGATGGCCGGTGCGGTGCTGAACGCGATGAACACCCGGCTCGACGCGGAGACCATCGCCTTCATGCTGGACCACGGCGAGGCCAAAGTAGTCATCGTGGACCCGGAGTTCGCCGGCGTCATGACAAAGGCCATTGCCCTGCGCCGGGAAAAGCGCCCGTTGCTCGTGGTCGACGTCGAGGACGCGCTGTACACGGGGCCGGTCGAGCGCGCCGGCAGCATCGGGTATGAGGACTTTCTTGCCGGCGGCGACCCGGCCTTCGAATGGCAGCTTCCCGCCGACGAATGGGATGCGATCGCGCTGAACTACACCAGCGGCACCACCGGCAACCCCAAGGGGGTCGTCTACAGCCACCGGGGCGCGACCTCCAACGCGATCTCGAACATCCTCGAGTGGGACCTGCCCAAGCATGTCGTGTACCTGTGGACGTTGCCGATGTTCCACTGCAACGGCTGGTGCTTTCCCTGGACGATCGCGGCTCGGGCCGGCGTGAACGTGTGCCTGCGCAAGGTCGAGGCCAAGGCCATCCTCGACGCGATCAAGACGCATGGCGTGACGCACTACTGCGGCGCGCCGATCGTGCAGGGCCTGCTGGTGAATGCGCCCGAGGAGATGAAGCAGGGCTTGCCGACCGGAGTCAAGGCGATGGTGGCCGGCGCCGCACCACCGGCGTCGATGATCGAAGGCATGGAGCGCATGGGGTTCGATCTCACCCATGTCTATGGCCTCACGGAGGTCTATGGCCCCGCCACGGTCTGCCCCAAGCACGATGAGTGGAACGAGATGGACATCGGCGAGCGCGCCCGGCTCAATGCCCGCCAGGGCGTGCGCTACCACCTGCAGCGCGCCGCGCGCGTCATCGATCCGCAGACCATGAAGCCGGTGCCCATGGACGGCGAGTCCATGGGGGAGATCATGTTCCGAGGCAACATCATGATGAAGGGCTACCTGAAGAACGCGGGCGCCACCCAGGAGGCGTTCGCCGGCGGCTGGTTCCATACCGGCGACCTGGCGGTGCAGTACCCCGACGGCTACATCAAGATCAAGGACCGCAGCAAGGACATCATCATCTCGGGCGGCGAGAACATCTCTTCGATCGAGGTGGAAGACGTGCTGTACCGCCACCCCGATGTGCTGGCGGCGGCGGTGGTCGCCAAACCGGATGAGCGTTGGGGCGAGACGCCTTGCGCTTTCGTGGAGCTCAAGGCCGGGGCGACCGCGACCCGCGAGGACATCGTGGCGCACTGCAAGAAGTACCTCGCGAGCTTCAAGGTGCCCAGGGCCGTCGTGTTCGGCGAGTTGCCCAAGACCTCGACCGGCAAGATCCAGAAGTTCGAGTTGCGAAAGCAGGCCGGCTCGGCTGCTGCGATCGACGTGTGAATTGCCATCCCGGACCTGATCCCCTGTAACAGGCGGACCCAAGCTGTCCGGCGCGGCGGCATACTGACCACATGCGCATTGTCAGTCCGCAAGCCGCCTACGTCCTGGCAAATCCGGGCACGTTCAGCTGGTGCGTGCTGAAGGCCTTCAAGAAGAACCAGGGCCTGCTGCTGGCAGGGGCCGTGGCCTATTACGCCTTGCTGTCTGTGGTGCCGCTGCTGATCCTGGCGGTGATTGCGCTGTCGCACATCATCGACCAGGCGGAGTTGCTCAGCACGCTGGGCCGGTATCTGGAATGGCTGGTTCCGGGGCAGTCGAAAGCGATCATCGGCGAGCTGCGCAATTTTCTGGATCATCGCGAGGTGATCGGCTGGCTGCTTCTGGTGACGATGCTGTTCTTCAGCTCGCTGGCCTTCACGGTGCTGGAGAATGCGATGTCGGTAATCTTTCTGCACCGCATCGCCACCCGAAAGAGGCGCTACGTTGTCTCGGCGGTGCTGCCCTACATCTACATTCTTTGTCTCGGCTTCGGTCTGCTGATCGTGACATTGGTGTCGGGCAGCCTGCAGGCGATTGGCCAGGAAAGCATCGATTTTCTGGGGCGCGAGTGGTCGCTCAGCGGCGTGTCCGGCGTGTTGCTCTATCTGCTTGGACTGGTGGGCGAAATCTTCGTGTTGAGCTCGGTCTACATGGTCATGCCGGTGGGACGGCTTTCCTGGCGCCACGCCTTCATCGGCGGAGCGACAGCGGCGTTGCTCTGGGAGATCACGCGCCATGTGCTGGTCTGGTACTTCAGCACGCTCTCGCAGGTCAACGTTGTCTACGGCTCACTGACGACCGCGATCATCGTGTTGTTCAGCCTGGAGATCGGTGCGACCCTGCTGTTGCTGGGCGCCCAGGTCATTTCCGAGTACGAGCGGATCGGGCTGCCCGAGGAGGCAGCCCCTGTCAATCCCCTGCAGACCGAAGAGCTCGGGGATACGCGCTAGTCTCCCGGCTCAGCGCGGGGCCAAGCGGATCGCGCCGTCCAGACGGATCACTTCGCCGTTGAGCATGTCGTTTTCGAAGATGTGCCGGGCCAGCTTGGCGTAGTCCTCGGGCGTACCGAGGCGCGAAGGGAAGGGCACGCTGGCTGCCAGCGACGCTTGCACTTCCTTGGGCATGCCGAACATCATCGGGGTGCCGAAGATGCCGGGGGCAATGGTCATGTTGCGAATGCCGTTGCGCGCCAGATCGCGTGCGATGGGCAGCGTCATGCCGACGATGCCGCCCTTGGAGGCGCTGTACGCCGCCTGGCCGATCTGGCCGTCGTAGGCCGCCACCGAAGCGGTGGAAATCATGCAGCCGCGCTCGCCCGTGCTTTCGGGCTCGTTCTTGCACATGGCCTCGGAGGCCAGACGAATCATGTTGAAGCTGCCCAAGAGGTTGACCATGATGGTCTTCGAGAACACAGGCAGAGAATGCGCGCCATTCTTGCCCACCGTCTTCTCGGCCGGGGCGATGCCGGCACAATTGACCAGGCCCATCAGCTTGCCCAGCGACACCGCCTTGGCGACGACGGTCTGGGCGTCGGCTTCCTGGCTGACGTCGCACTTGACAAAAGCGCCACCGATGTCTTTTGCAATCGCTTCGCCCTTTTCGACCTGCATGTCGGCGATCACCACCTTGCCGCCTGCGGCCGCCAGCATGCGCGCCGTGCCTTCGCCGAGCCCCGAAGCTCCGCCCGTGACGATGAAGACCTTGCCTTTGATTTCCATTGAATACTCCTGCAGTTGGTTGACGTTGACGTAACTCGAATTATCGCGGACGCGAAGCGCCGCGATAATTCGTCGCGTTCGACGGGACCTGCGGCCCGTCAGCTTGCCGAGTCGGTGTATGGTGGCCCGCAGATTGAGAAAGGTGCAATGACACGGCATAACCGTATTTTCAGAAGCCGCGGATTGAAGCGGATCAATGGCTGGCTGATGGCGCTTTGCGCCGCGCTGCTGCTGGCCGCTTGCGCTTCGGCTCCGCCGCAAGGCGAGGCGGTCGCGCCGCCGCAACCGCTGCCCAAGAGAGCGCCCAAAATCGGGCTGGCGCTGGGAGGCGGCGCCGCGCGCGGTTTCGCCCATGTGGGCGTGATCCAGGTGCTGGAGGAAGCCGGCGTGCGCCCCGACCTCGTGGTAGGCACGTCAGCCGGCAGTCTCGTGGCTGCGCTCTATGCGAGCGGGCGCAACGGCCAGCAATTGCAGCAGGTGGCGGAAACGATGGAGGAGGCTGCCTTCACGGACTGGACGCTGCCGGTCTTCAGCCGCGGGATGTTGCGCGGTGAAGCTCTGGCCCGCTACGTCAATGCGCACGTGGGCAGCAAGCTGATCGAGCAGATGCCCATGCCGTTGGGCATCGTGGCGACCGACCTGAACAGCGGCTTGGGCGTGCTGTTCCAGCGTGGCGACACCGGTGCGGCGGTGCGCGCTTCCAGCGCCGTGCCCGCGCTGTTCCTGCCCGTGAAGATCGGCAGCCAGGAATATGTCGACGGCGGGCTGGTGTCGCCGACGCCCGTGCGTTACGTGCGCCAGATGGGCGCCGAACTGGTGATCGCCGTGGATATTTCCAGCGCGCCGGAGGGCAACCCCGCTGGCGACTCGCTCCAGATCCTGCTGCAGACCTTTGCCATCATGGGCAAGAGCATCAACAGCTACGAACTGCGCGATGCGGATGTCGTGGTCCGTCCGGCGCTGGTGGGTGTGGGCAGCGCTGATTTTGGCTCGCGGCGCCGTGCCATCGACGCCGGCCGCGCGGCCATGCAGCGGCTGCTGCCGCAGCTGAAAGCGGCGATCGAGGCCAAGTCCAAATAAAAAAAGCCCCAGTCTTGCGACCGGGGCTTGAAGGATCCCTGAACCTGTGAGGGTGTCGAAAGGACCCGAGGAGACAACCTGTAGAACTCTCGTTCAATCACAAGAGTGTCGGATAAATCCTCGGCTACTTGTAGAGTTCCTGCTCCACTCAGCTGGAGACAGGCGCTCCGGTTTCAAGTCAAGAATTAACGCTTCTTGGCGCTGGTCGTGGTCTTGGCGGCGTTCACGGCCTGGTTGGCGACGGCGTTGAAGTTCGCTTCGGCGACTTCGGTCGCTTGCTTCACGGCCTTCTGGACCGATTCCAGCGCGTTGTTGCCAGCGGCGACGGCGCTCTTGAACACGGCCACGGCGGTTTCAGAGCCGGCCGGGGCGTTCTTGGCGGCGTTGTCGACGACGGCCAGGAATTTCTTCTGGGCTTCGGCAGCTTGCGCTTCGAAGGTCCTGCCGAACTCGGCGCCGGCGCCGGTCGCGATGTCGTACAGGTGGCGGCTGTAAGCGGCGGTCTTCTCAGCCAGCGGCTGGAACAACGAAGCTTGCAGGGCCAGCAGCTCTTGCGCGTCCTTGACGCCCATCATGGCTTGCGTGGTACCGGCGGCCTCGGCCAAGGCGGTCTTGGAGGCGGCCAGGTTCAGCTCGACCAGTTTTTCCACGCCTTCGAAGGCCCGGCTGGTCAGGCCAAACAGGGTTTCGACGGCGGCTTTTTGCGAGGCCAGGACTTGCTCAGAGGTCAACATAGGAAATTCTCCAGTAGTGAAAGGGTGCGGGATCAAAAACTGCTCTGAACTTCGGCCGGGACCTGTATGTTGCAGTGCAGCATGGGCCAAAGTATAAAGGGACGCAGGCCTATTGCAAGCATTTTTTGTTGCAGCGCACCATTCTAGGAAAAATCCTCTAAATCCCGTAAATGTCATGCGCCGAACACAATGTCGGCGTGCGAGTGCTCTATGCCACCCAGTTCGTGCTGCCGCTGCCGCCGGGCCACCGTTTCCCGATGGCCAGGTACCAGTTGCTGCGCGACCGGCTAGCGGCCGAGCTGCCCACCATCGAGCTCATGCAAGCTTCGCCGGCTACCGACGGCGAGCTGGCGCTGGTCCACAGTCCGGCTTACGTCAACGCGATTTCCGAGGGTTCCATTGACCCGAAGTTCATGCGGGAAATCGGGTTTCCCTGGAGCGAGGCCATGGCCGAGCGGGCTCGCCGCTCGGTCGGCGCAACCATTGCGGCTTGCCGGCTGGCGTTGAAGGAAGGTATCTCGGCCAACATCGCGGGCGGGACGCATCATTCGTATGCCGACAGGGGCGGCGGCTTCTGCGTATTCAACGACGCAGCGGTCGCCTCGCGCCTCATGCAGGCGGAGCAGGCGCGCACCCAGGGGCGACCGCTAAAAGTCGCCATCGTCGATCTGGACGTACACCAGGGCAACGGAACTGCCAGCATCTTCCGCGACGACCCGAGCGTCTTCACTTTTTCGATGCACGGCCAGAAGAATTTCCCGTTCCGCAAGGAGGCGAGCAACCTCGACGTCGAATTACGCGACGGTTGCGGCGATGAGGAATATCTGGTGGCGCTCGAGTCAGCATTGGACGAGCTGGAGCGCCGCTTCGAACCAGGCTTGATCATCTATCTGGCCGGAGCCGATCCGCACGAGGGCGATCGGCTCGGCCGCCTGAAGCTCACCTGGGACGGGCTGGAAGCCCGAGACAGGCGCGTGTTCGACTGGGCCTGGCAGCGCCGGATTCCCGTGGCCTTCGCCATGGCCGGTGGCTACGGTATCCGTATCGAAGACACCGTCCAGGCCCAAGTCAACACGTTCCGGGTGGCGGTGCAGTATTTCGAACTCTGGCAGAGTTCGCTGCCCGCTTGCGTCACGTCTTGCCGAACTTCTTCTTGGCGTCGTTGAGGCAGCTGTCCTTGGCTTGACCCGACATCGCGTCGCAGCGTTCCTTGGCAGCCGAGTACTGCGCGTCCATCTTGTCGTCGCGCGAGTCCTTGGCAGCGCCGGCGGCCTTGGTGGAGCTCGGACCCTTCTCTTCGGCGACCTTGGTCGCCTTGGCATCACCTTTGGCGCTCGTGTAAGCGGCCTTGGCGTCCTTCTTGCAGACGTCCTTGGCATTGCCGCTCAGGTCATCGCATTTCTCTTTCGCCACCTTGTAGTCGGCTTCGGCCTTTTCAGTTTTTACCTTGGCCTCGTTCCTGGGGCTGGGCTTGTACTGTTCTTCAAGTTCAGCCTTGGCGACGTCGTGCTTGCCCTTGGCTTCCGCCTTGCAGATGTCCTTGGCGTTGCCCTTCAGCGGGCCGCACTTGTCCTTGGCGGCCTTGTAGTCGGCCTGGATCTGATCCTTCTGCGACTTGTACGCGGCCGTGTCCATGCCGGCCGCGCCGGCGCCGGCCGCACTCGCGGCGCCCGCGAAGCCGCAGCACAGTGCCACGGCGAAGGTAATGAGGGTATGTTTCATGATCTGTTCCTTTCAAGAGCCCGAGAACGGGTCACTCCGATTTTTCGAACTTGAAATCCGGATTGCGCCGCTCGAAAGTCTCGACTTGGCGTTCCGCTTCATCCTTGGCGATGCCGTGGCGCTGCTGGATGCGCCCGAGCAACTGGTCGCGCTTGCCCGCGATCACGTCAAGGTCGTCGTCGGTGAGCTTGCCCCACTGTTCCTTGACTTTGCCCTTGAGCTGCTTCCAATTGCCCTCGATACGGTCCTGATTCATCTCAATTCTCCCGAAGTTGAATGGTCGCCGCCTAACTACTCAAGTGCCTGCGGCGTGCACAAACTTTAGGATTTGCGCCGTTTCGACCCGGTAGGACGCCCGGGAGAACATTCGTAGGCAAGTGCCTACCGGATGAGATGACCCAGCCGTAAGCCGGTTGAAAAGCTGTAGCGTTGCCTGCCCGCCATAATCGAGGATCTCATCCATAACAAGAGCCGGAGACGTTTCCATGTCGCTTGCGGGCATTCCAGTTGATTTCATACTGTTCGCCTTGACGCTCCTGGGCGTCGCGCTGTTTCATCACCACACCCTCTATGTGGCGCTCGCGGGCCTGGTCGTGATCACCCTCTACAAGCTCGGATTCGGGGACTTCAGCGGGGTCACCGGCACGGCCGGCCTGGTCGGCCTGTGGGGTCATGAATGGGTGACGCTGGCAAACCTGCTGGGGCTGTTGCTGGGGTTCGCGTTGCTGTCCGATCATTTCGAGCGCAGCGGAGTGCCGACCCTGTTGCCACACTATCTGCCCGACGATTGGAAGGGCGGGTTCTGCCTGCTGCTGCTGGTGTTTGTCCTGTCGAGCTTCCTGGACAACATTGCGGCCGCGATGATCGGCGGCACCATGGCTGCTGTGCTGTACAAGAGGCGCGTACACATCGGGTTTCTGGCCGCCATCGTGGCCGCCAGCAACGCCGGCGGTTCGGGCAGCGTCGTCGGCGATACGACAACCACCATGATGTGGATCAGCGGCGTCAAGCCAGGCCAGGTGTTTGAGGCCTACGTGGCTGCCGTCGTGGCGCTGCTGATCTGTGGCGTCTTTGCCGCCCGCCAGCAGCACGCCATGCAGCCCATCATGAAAGAAAATCCGGAAGACGCGAAACTGGAAAGCTCCCGGCTGGCGATCGTAGCCATCATCCTGGTGTCCGCGATCGTGGCCAACTTGTTTTTTAACTTGCGTGACCCGATCGTGCTCGAGAAGTTGCCGGTGATTGGTCTGGCCGTCTGGGCGGCCATCGTGGTCACCGCGGCATGGCGGCGCCCGACGTGGGGCTTGCTGCCCGAGGCTTTGCGGGGCAGCATTTTCCTGCTTTCGCTCGTGATGTGCGCCGCGATGATGCCGGTAGAGAAATTGCCGGCGGCATCATGGCAGAGCGCGTTTGGCCTGGGCTTCGTGAGCGCCGTGTTCGACAACATTCCCCTGACGGCGCTGGCGCTGCGGCAAGGCGGATTCGACTGGGGCTTCCTGGCCTACGCGGTCGGGTTTGGCGGCTCGATGATCTGGTTCGGATCTTCGGCCGGCGTGGCGCTGTCGAATATGTATCCCGAGGCGCGCTCGGTCGGCGCCTGGCTCAAAGGGGGCTGGCATGTGACTGTCGGGTACGTCGTCGGCTTCTTTGTCCTTCTCGGCGTGCTCGGGTGGCATCCTGACGATTCACACCGCCGGCCGGCCACGACCCCGAACACCGCCAGTCATTCTGTTAACGTGCCCCTCGTTCCCGCGGAGCCCTGATATGCCATGAACAAGCCCAAGATCCTGGTGAGCCGCGCTGTCTTTCCCGAAGTGATCGTCCGGCTCGAACAACACTTCGAAGTCGAGCACAACCAGGGCGATGAAGCCTGGTCAAAGGAGCAATTCGCGCAAAGGCTGGGCGACAAGGCCGGTGCGTTCACGACCGGCGGCGAGCGTATCGACGGCGCGTTACTGGCAGCCGCACCGCACCTGAAGATCTGCGCCAACATGGCGGTGGGGTACAACAATTTCGATCTGCCGGCGATGACGGCCCGCAAGGTGCTCGGTACCAACACACCGGACGTGCTGACCGAAACGACGGCCGATTTCGGCTTCGCCCTGCTGATGGCGGCCGCCCGCCGCGTGACCGAGAGCGAGCATTTTCTGCGCGCCGGCAAGTGGCAGCGCTGGAGCTACGACATGTTTGCCGGGTCGGACATCCACGGCACCACCCTCGGTATCCTCGGCATGGGACGCATCGGCCAGGGCATTGCCCGGCGCGGTGCGCACGGATTCGGTATGAACGTGATCTACCACAACCGATCCCGCCTCGCGCCGGAGCTCGAAGCGCAGTGCAAGGCCCGCTATGTCAGCAAGGAGGAGTTGCTCAAGACCGCCGATCACCTGGTGCTCGTGCTGCCGTACTCCCCGTCTTCGCATCACATCATCGGCGCGGCCGAGCTGGCCTTGATGAAACCCACAGCGAACCTGGTCAACGTCGCGCGCGGCGGGCTGGTGGACGATGCCGCACTGGCCGCGGCCCTGCGTGAAAAGCGCATCGCCGCGGCGGGGCTCGACGTGTACGAAGGCGAACCGAAAGTCCATCCCGACCTGCTCGCGGTTCCGAATGTCGTGCTCACGCCGCATATCGCCAGTGCCACGGTGCCGACGCGCAGGGCCATGGCGAATCTGGCCGCCGACAACCTGATCGCCTTCCTGGTGCATGGCAAACTGCTCACGCCGCTGAACCCCGAGATCCTTTAAGGCTACGCGTGGAGTTGTGGACCCTCGTTGCGCTGGCCATCGCCAATCTGGTGCTGGTGGTTGCGGTCTTCCTGCGCAAGCCGCCGGCCGATGACGCGGCGCGCGTCGAGTTGCTGGCCGCCAACGAGCGGCTGGAGCGCGAGCTGCGCCGCGAGATCAGCGAATCATCGCGCGGCGCGCGTACCGAGCTCACGCATACGCTGGCGACCTTCCAGGACGCGCTGGTCAAGCAGGGCGCCGAAGCCACCCGCACGCAGAACACCCAGATCGATGCTTTCGGCCAGCAGCTCACGCTATTGCAAAAAACGCTTTCCGACACGCTGGCGTTCCAGCTGCATAGCCTGAGCGAGTCGAACGCGCTGCGCATGGGCGAGGTGAGAGGCACGCTCGAAGCGCAGCTCACATTGCTGCAACAGACCAATGCCGCCAAGCTCGACGAGATGCGCAAGACCGTCGACGAAAAACTTCAGACCACGCTGGAAACCCGGCTGGGCGAAAGTTTCAAGCAGGTCGCCGACCGGCTGGAGCAGGTGCACAAGGGGTTAGGCGAGATGCAGACCCTCGCCCAGGGCGTGGGCGACCTGCAGCGCGTCCTGACCAACGTGAAAACGCGCGGCATGTTCGGCGAAGTGCAGCTCGAAGCCTTGCTCGAGCAGGTACTCACGCACGAGCAGTACGCCAAGCAGGTGGAGACCAAGCCGCGCAGCAACCAGCGGGTGGACTTCGCGATCCGTTTTCCCGGGCGCAGCGCCGACGGAACGCCGGTGTGGCTTCCGATCGACGCCAAGTTTCCGCGCGACGATTACGAGCGGCTGCTGGACGCGCAGGACCGCGCCGACCCGGCGGCAGCCGACATCGCCGCGCGCGCGCTGGAAGCGCGCATCCGCACCGAGGCCAAATCCATCAGCGACTCCTACCTCTGCCCGCCGCAGACGACCGACTTCGCGATCCTGTTCCTGCCGATCGAAAGCCTCTATGCGGAGGTACTGCGCCGCCCCGGCCTGATGGATGGATTGCAGCGCGACTACCGCGTCACGCTGGCCGGGCCGACCACGCTGCTGGCCATGCTCAACAGCCTGCACATGGGTTTCCGCACACTGGCGCTGGAGCAGCAGGCTTCGGAAGTCTGGAAGGTGCTGGGCGCGGTCAAGACCGAGTTCGAGCGTTACGGCAGCTGGGTGGAAAAAATCCGTGAGCAGGTGCGCAAGGCCTCCGACACGCTGGAAACGGCGCAGACCCGCACCAACCAGATGCGCCGCGCCCTCAAGGTGGTCGAGGCGCTGCCCGAAGCGCAGGCCCAGGCATTGCTGCCGCCCGCGGCGAATGGGGAAGAATGAGCCGCTGGGCGCCGCCCGCATGCAGGGAGCTTCGATGGCCCGTGGCCTGAGTCCCGCGCTGGCTCGCCTGATCGCCGGTCACATCTTCCTGCACGCCTGCATGGCCGGCACGCGAATGGCGGCGCCCCTGCTCGCCTTGCGCGAGGGTCACAGCCCCGCCGCCGTCGGCGTGCTGATGTCGCTGTTTGCCCTGACACAGGTCTTCCTAGCATTGCCTGCCGGACGCTACGCCGATCGGCGCGGCCTGAAGCGCCCCCTGGGCTTGAGCGTCTGCGCGGCGACACTGGGCGCCGGCCTCGCGGTTGCGTTCCCGGTGTTTCCGGTGCTGTGCCTGAGCGCGCTGCTCACCGGCGGTGCGACAGGCGCGGCGTCGATCGCCTTGCAGCGGCATGTCGGACGGGCAGCGGAAAACTCGACTCAGCTCAAGCAGGTGTTCTCGTGGCTGGCGATCGGGCCGGCGGTGTCGAACTTCCTCGGGCCGTTCTCGGCCGGCCTGGTGATCGACCACGGCGGCTTCCGGCTTGCCTTCCTGCTGATGGCGGCACTGCCGTTGCTGTCGTGGTTCTGGGTCCGGACCGTGCGGGAATTGCCCCCGGTCATCAGGCCCGCAGGCCTTGCCAGAAGCACGGCCTGGGACCTGCTGCGCGAGCCGATGTTCCGCCGCCTGATGCTGGTGAACTGGTTCCTCGCGTCCTGCTGGGACGTTCACACGTTCGTGCTGCCGGTCCTGGGCCATGAGCGGGGCCTCTCCGCCTCCGTGATCGGGAGCATCCTGGGTGCTTTCGCAGTGGCCGCGGCGCTGATCCGTGTTGTTTTGCCACTGTTGGCCGCGCGCCTGAGCGAATGGTCGACCATCGCCTCCGCGATGGCGATGACTGCCGTGCTGTTTGGAATTTATCCGCTGCTGAACGCGCCGCTGGCCATGGGCCTGTGCTCGGTCCTGCTGGGCTTTGCCCTGGGCAGCGTGCAACCCATGATCATGAGCATGCTGCACCAGATCACGCCGGAACACCGGCACGGCGAAGCCGTTGCCATCCGCATCATGGCGATCAATGCATCCAGCGTGACGATGCCAATGCTGTTCGGCCTGGCCGGCACCGTGATCGGGATCTCCGGCGTCTTCTGGGTCACGGGTGCGGTCGTAGCGGCCGGCACCCGGCTTGCGTTCGGGCTGTCACGCGCCGACCCGGTTCCAGCCGGCTAGCCTGCTCCTAGAGGCCGTAAAAGGCCTTGATGATGTTCCAGGCCGCCTCGGGCTCGTCGGCGTACTGGAACAGGTCGAGGTCCACCGGGGAGATCACTCCCTCTTCGATCAGCACGTCGAAGTTGATCAGGCGTTTCCAGTAGTCCGATCCGAACAGCACGATGGGGACCTGTTTGGCCTTTCGGGTCTGCACCAGCGTGATGACCTCGAACAGCTCGTCGAGCGTGCCAAAGCCGCCGGGAAACGCAACCAGCGCTTTCGCCCGCATCATGAAGTGCATCTTGCGCAGGGCGAAGTAGTGAAACTTGAACGAAAGTGCCGGCGTGACGTACGCGTTGGCGCTTTCTTCCATCGGCAGGGCGATCGACAGACCGACGCTGATGCCATCCCCCTCGTAGGCCCCGCGGTTGGCGCCCTGCATGATGCCCGGACCGCCGCCGGTGCAGATGAAAAGCATGTCCTCCGGGTCCTTGCCCGCGCTGTAACGCGCGACCAGTTTGCCGAAGGCGCGGGCCTTTTCGTAATAGTGGGAATTTCGCGCCAGCGCCCGGGCGCGCCGGACCAGTTCCTCGTCACCGCCGGCTTCGGCCGCCACCACCAGGGCGGCGGATTCCTCCTCGCTGCGAAAGCGAGCGCTGCCGAACACGACGATGGTGTTCTCGATGCCCATGGCCTGCTGCTCCAGGTCGGGCTTGAGCAGCTCCAGCTGGAAGCGGATGCCGCGCGTTTCGCGGCGCAGCAGGAACTCCGGGTCGGCGAATGCCAGGCGAGCGGCGTCAGGGTCCAGCGGCAAGCCAGCGCTGGAGTGGGCCTGCAGGGTCGCCCAGGCGTCGGCCAGGCGCCGGTCATGTATGTTTCGGGTGGAAGCCATGGCGTGATTCTGCTGCCAATCGAACAGTTCTCCGGTATCCTTGCGTCCAAACAAATACTTTGTGGGGACAGAGGTGGACGAAACGGTTTATCACGTCCTGCTCGAGGGGCGTACCGTTGGGCCGTACGACCGGAGGACGATCGTTGGAATGCGCATCAAGAAGACGCTGACCAGCGACCATGTGCTTATCAGTACGGACGGGGCGCAGCTCACGGTGGCAGACCTCATCGGGCAGCGCGCGGCCCAGCCATTCAACCCTGAGCGCAGCGGCGGTTTCTCGATCGTGCAGGCTACGTTCTCGGCGAGCCTGCTGGAAGTCGACGGGCCGGGGATAGCCATCCCGAAATTCAAGGACGAGATCCAGGCTCGAGTCCAGGGCGACGTGCTTCGGCTGGCGGGCCGGTTCCGGCACGGGCTGGGCTGGAAAGAGGACCGCATCAAGATCGTCCTCAAGGACGTGGTGCACGCTCGAGTGAGGGGTTCGCAGGTCGAGTTGTGGCTGCGCAACGCGGAGAGCCGCTTGCAGCGGATCGCGCTGGAGCTTTTCACCGCGGAAAGCGCGGGAGAATTCGCCGACTGGCTGCCGGCCGCCACGCCCTTTCCCGAACCGGTAGCGGTGATGCCGGCCATCGCCGTCGCGCCGTCCTCCGCGGTGTCGCACACCGGCCTGTGGGTGGCAGTCCTTGGCTTGAGCCTGGTGATGGCGATGATGCTGATGGTGCTGGTGCTGCGGCGCGGCTAGAGAGCGCTACAACGTGCCATTGGCCATCAGGGCCTGGACTTGCAGCCAGCGCAACAGGGGCTCGCGCGCCGGGCCCAGATTCTTGTAGTCGAGCACGGCCTGCGACATCGAGGCCAGCGAGTCGTGCAGCCGGCTCGCATTTCCGGGCGCACGGACCGCCTCGGCCAGCGGTTGCAGCATCACGTGAATCGCGAAGACGGATTGGCGCGTGCCGCGCCCGACCGGAAAAAAGGTCTGGCGCTCGGCGCGCAACCAGCACTGGCGCGCGAAGTCATCGGCATCGGCCGCCGCTGGCCACGCCTGGCGCGGCTGCCGGCGCGGATGCTGGTCGTGCCTCGGCGAAGGGCTGACAGTCCAGACGAAGCGCTCCCAGCAGTCGCCCGCCGTCACCAGCGCCACCAGCTGTTGCGAAGCCGCGAGCAGAGCGGCGTTATCGGCTATGGGGCGGTGCAGCGACGCGAAATCCAGGCCAAGCTTGTCCTCGGGGGCCCAGTGCGAAGGAACGCAAACGCACAGCCAGGGCAGGGTGCCGGTCGTACCGTCGAGAACCGCAAAATCCTCCTCGAAGCACAGCTCGAGCGGGGATTCGCAAAGCCGGTCCGCATTGATTCCCGATTCAACGCCATGTGCCACGATCGCATCCAGCGCCGGCCCTGGATCGAAACCGGCCAGGCAGTGGCGCGACTGGCCCGCCGCGAACACTGCCTGCTTTTCACGAAACAGCGAGCCGCCACGGTCCAATGGCGTCAGCGCTGCCCCACCGATACGACGCAGGCCCGGCTGCATCCGGAACGGCACCTGGATGTTGTTGAAGTCGAAGTCCATCCGGTCAGATGTAAAAAAGGCTCCTTGCGGAGCCTTCGATCGTAGCCGCGGACGGCCGGTTCGGATGGTTCTAGACGCGCCTGCGGTATTCGCCGGTACGGGTGTCGATTTCCACCTTGTCGCCCTGCGCCACGAAAATCGGAACGCCGACTTCGAAGCCGGTGGCGATCCTGGCGGGCTTGAGCACCTTGCCCGAAGTGTCGCCCTTCACGGCCGGTTCGGTCCATGTGATCTCGCGCTCGAGGCTGGTGGGCAGTTCGACCGAGAGCGCCTTGCCTTCGTAGAACACCACCTCGGCCGGCATGCCGTCTTCGAGATAGTTCAGCGCGTCGCCCATGTTTTCTTTCTCGACTTCGTACTGGTTGTACTCGGCGTCCATGAATACATACATCGGGTCGGCAAAGTAGGAGTAGGTGCACTCCTTCTTGTCCAGCATGACCTGGTCGATCTTGTCGTCGGCCTTGAACACGACTTCCGTGCCGAAATTATTCAGCAGGCTCTTGAGCTTCATGCGGACGGTGGCGGCATTGCGCCCGCCGCGGGCGTATTCTGTCTTGAGAACGACCATCGGGTCCTTCCCGTGCATGATCACGTTGCCGGCGCGGATTTCCTGAGCGATTTTCATAGCGTTTGCGAAAGTAAGCCGCGGCGGGCCCCGGAGGGGCGCGTAGGCTGCGGCGGGCTGCGCAGGCTCGGCGAGTCACCTGCCATTGCGCAAAGCCTTGCATTTTAACGTTTTTTCTTGCACCGGCCCCGCAATCGTGCTTCTCAAAGGTCCACTCAGTCGGGCTTAACGTCCCACAGGCATACTTTGCGCCCATGAGATTTACCGAAGCCCGCCGGCGCTGGGTGGCCCGTCCGGCTATTCACGTCGAAACGCTCGTGCTGCTGGTTGCCATGTTTCTGATGGCCGCGGGCAACGGGCCGTTCTGGCGCGCGGCGCTGGCCGGCCGGGGCTGGGGTGAGCCTGCCACCTGGTTTTTCGCCGGGGCGTTATTCACGGCCTTTGCCGCCCTCTATGTGGCGGCGGGCGCGGCTGTGGCCGGCCGGCACACGGTCAAGCCGCTGCTCACCGTGCTGTTGATGGTTTCGGCCGCTGCCGGCTATTACATGGATCGCTACGCGATCTATCTGGACCCGGCGATGCTGCGCAACGTGCTCGCGACGAACTACAAGGAAGCGAGCGAGCTGCTCGGATGGGACCTGGCGCTCCATGTGCTGGCTTTCGGCGTGCTTCCGTCCGTCCTCGTCTGGTGGCCGCAGCTGAAGCGCCGTTCTTTGGGCCGGGCACTCTTGGTGCGCCTGGCCTGGGTAGCGCTGGCGGTCGGGGTGGGCGCAGGCAGTCTGATGCTGGTGTTCGCCGATGTCGCCTCGCTGATGCGCAATCACACCGAGGTGCGATACCTGATCACTCCGGGCAACATCGTGGCGTCGATGGCGCGCAATGCCTGGGGCCGGGCCAAGCGGCCCAATCAGCCCAAGCTGCCGGTGGCCGCCGATGCAAAGCTCGGTCCCGCCTGGAGCACGCGCACCCGGCCTGCCCTGTTCGTGCTGGTGGTGGGCGAAACTGCGCGGGCGCAGAACTTCTCCCTCAACGGTTATGGCCGCGACACCAACCCGCAGCTGGCGCGCCGTGATGTCATCAACTTTCCGCACGCCCAGGCCTGCGGCACCTCCACCGAGGTTTCGCTGCCGTGCATGTTCTCCGTGTTCGGGCGGCGTCATTACGACGAGGAAAAGATCCTGACCCACGAATCGCTGTTGCACGTCCTGGCGCGGGCCGGATTCAAGGTGCTGTGGCGCGATAACCAGTCAGGCTGCAAGGGGGTCTGCGAAGGCCTGCCCGCTGAGCAGCTCGATCATGACAATGTCCAGGAGTTGTGCCCGCAAGGCCAGTGCCTGGACGAGATCCTCCTGAAGGGAATGGAAGGAATCGCTCGCGATACCCACGGTAATCTGTTCGTCGTGATGCACCAGCTGGGAAGCCACGGGCCGGCGTACTTCAAGCGCTACCCGGCGAATTTCAAGCGCTTCACGCCGGCGTGCGAGACCGAGGATCTGCATCGTTGCAGCGCAGCCGAGATCGTCAATGCCTACGACAACTCGCTGCTGTACACCGACTTCGTGCTGGGCAAGCTGATCGACTTCCTCGACCGTGCCCAGCAGACCCACGACACCGCCATGTTGTACGTGTCCGATCATGGTGAATCGCTCGGTGAGAGCGGCCTGTACCTGCACGGCATGCCCTATGCCATTGCGCCCGACGTGCAGAAGAACGTGCCGTTCGTGATGTGGCTGTCGCCGGCTTTTCGCCGCGATTTCGGCATCAGCCAGGAATGCATGCGCAGCCACGCGTCCCAGCCGGCCAGCCATGACAGCCTGTTCCACTCCCTGCTGGGGGTGCTGGACGTGCAGACGAAAGCGTACGACGCCGGGTTGGATCTGTTCGCAGCCTGTCGTAGCACTAAGCCGATGGGAACAGGCAGCTGACGAGCAGGCCGCCGCCGGGCGCATCTTCGAGGGTGACCACCGCATCGTGCCGCTGGGCCACGGCCCGGACGATGGCCAGCCCCAGGCCGCTGCCGGTCGAGGGTGGCGCCTCGGCCGTGCGGTAGAAACGGGCGAACACGCGTTCGCGCTCGGCAGCCGCGATGCCGGGGCCGGTATCGGCAACGGACAAACAGGGCCGCCCGTCGCGCGTCATTGCCGATACGTCGACCTTGCCGCCCGCCGGCGTATGGCGCAACGCGTTATCCACCAGGTTGTCGAGCAGGATCGTGAGTTGCTGCGCATCGCCGGCGACCGCCACTGGCTCCGCGCCGATCGCGCCCAGATCGACGCCTTGCTCATCGGCGCGGGCACTGAAGCGGCTCACGACCGCTCGAGCCAGTTCAGCCAGGTTCACGCATTCACGCTTGAGCGGCGGCGTCTGTGGGCCCAGCCGCGACAGCTCCAGCAACTGCTCCACCAGGTGCTGGACACGGGCAACGCCGGCACGCAGCTCGTCCTGGGCCGCCGCCCGCTGTGCCTCGTTGCCCGCTTTTTCCAGCAACTGCAGTTGCAGCCGCAAGGCAGCGATCGGAGTGCGCAGTTCGTGCGCCGCATCGGCCAGAAAATTGCGCTGCAGCGCCAGGGCGTTGCCAAGCCGCGCCATCAGGTCATTGATGGCGCTCACCAGCAAGTGAAGCTCCCGTGGATGGGCGTCCAGCTCGATCGGATGCAAGGCTTCGACGCTGCGGGCGGCGACTTCGCCGGCGGCGCGCGACAGCGGCGCCAGGCCCCGCCGGAGCGCCAGCGTCAACAAGCCGGCTATTACTGCGAGCATCAACACGGCGGGCAGGATCAATACCGAGGCAGGTTCGCTTGCCAGCGATTCCCGTTCGCTCGCACGTTGCGCGGCCTGCACGATGCCGTCCTCCAGCACGATCGTGTAGAGGTGCCATTTTTCGCCGCCGACCGTGGCCACGCTGGGGCCGCTGCGCGAGACCAAAGGCAAGGCAACGCTCTTGTTCGAGCTGTGCAGCAGCTTCCCTTCCCTGGACCAGACCTGCGTTGCGAATTCGAACTGGCCGTACTCCTCATAGGTGCGCGGCAGCTGCTGTGCCAACCGGGGCTGCGCGGCCGTTCCACCTGTGTCGTGGTGACTGGCCACGGCCAGCGCAACCTGCTTCAAGTTGTCTTCGAACACCTCGGCCATCTCATGCTGGAGCAGCCACCATGAACCTCCCACCAGCAGGCAGGCCCCCAGCCCCAACGCACCGAGCGCCCACAGCAACACCCGGCGGTGGATGGATGAGGTCACTCGGCAGCCACCTTGTAGCCGGCACCGCGAACATTGCGAATGGTTTCGGGGCCGAGCTTGCGGCGCAAGTTATGCAGGTGAACCTCTACGGCGTTGCTGCCCACCTCCTCACCCCAGCCGTACACCGCATCCTCGAGCTGCACGCGCGAGAGCACGGCGCCGGGACGCTGCATCAAGGCCTCCAGCAGTGCGAACTCGCGAGCCGACAACTGGATTTCTTCGCCATTGCGGCGAACCTCGCGCCGTACCGTGTCGAGGGTGAGGCCGCCGCATTCCAGCAGCGGCGTGGCCCCGCCGGCGTGGCGGCGCAGCAAGGCGCGCACCCGCGCCACCAGTTCGTCAAGATCGAATGGCTTGAGCACATAGTCGTCCGCGCCGGCGTTCAGGCCATCGATGCGGTCGGCAACTGCATCACGCGCGGTGACGATCAGCACCGGCAGCAGGTCGCGCCGCGCGCGCAACTCGCGCAAGAGCTCCATGCCGTCCTTGCCCGGAAGCCCGAGATCGAGTACCGCCAGGTCGTACACGCCGTTGGCTAATGCGAGCTCGGCGGCGTCCCCGTCGGTCACCCAATCCACCGTGAAGCCGGCGTCGCGCAGCCCCTGGCCCATCGCACGGCCGATCATGGGGTCGTCTTCCACGAGCAGCAGTCTCATGGCCGGTCCTGTTGGTTGCCGGCGAAGCGCATGAGCTGCGTCACCAGATCGTCCTGCGCGAGCAGCCGCTTGCGGGCTTGCAGCAGGCATGCACTCCAGGGTTCCGGCGACAAAGCGGGCAGGGTGTCGCCAACGCCGTTCCACGCCCAGTGGAATTCGCGCAAGCCTGGCGGCGCGCCGAGCCAGTCGAGATAGGCCGCGAGCTTGCCGTGGTGCGCGTCGTCGTCCTGCGGATAGATCTGCCATACCAGCGGCTTGCCGGCCCACAAGGCGCGCACCAGGGAGTCTTCGCCACGGACGAAATTCAGGTCGCAGGCCCAGAGCAGATGATCGAACTCCGATTGGCTGAGCAGCGGCAGCCACGAAATCGACAGGCGTGAAGCCTCGTTCCAGGCCGGGTTGAAACGGCTGACTCTCTCTTGAGCCGCGCGAACCGCGTCCGCAGCGCGCCCAGCCGTGACCAGCAGCTGGGTGCGATCGTCGTCGCGGGCCCAGAATGCGAGCAGCTGATCCAATGCCGCGGGCTCGTAGCAGAACAGGCTCACCAAGCGGTGACCGTAGCCGGTTCCTCGAGCGGCCTCGATGCCATGCCGGCGCAACCATGCATCGCGATCGAAGCGGGCCTGGCGCTCCATCAGGCCGGTTTCGCGCAGCAGCCCGCCCGTGCGTTGCGTGAAGCCGGGGTAGAAGAAATGTTTGGTGAGCCCGGCGGCCGGCCCGGCCAAAACGGGTGAACGCAAGCCATGGTTGCGTTCAGCGAAGGATTCGGCGGTGAGGTACTCCAGGTTGATCCAGGCCGGCTGCCGTCCGTGCTCGCGCGTGGCGGCGGCTACCGCTGCCTGGAAATCCTTGGTCAATTCGCAGCCGAACGCCTCGATCACCACGGCGCCCGGCTCCGGTGACGGCGAGTTCAATGTCCATGGCAGTACTTGCACGCCGGGACATCCCTTAGGCGCTAGCCAGCCCAGCGCCGACCCATCATCGACCCACAGCCGCACCTGCTGGCCGCGCGCAACCAGCTGGGCCGAGAGGCGCCAGCAAACGCCGATGTCGCCGTGGTTGTCGATGACCTTGCAGAAGATGTCCCAGAGCATGGTGGCGTCGATGGCTTTCCGGCAATTGTCCACAATAGTGGCTGTATGTCCGAGCATCATTCCGACGAACTGCTGGCGCAGGTGGCGGCGCTGCCCGCCTTGCCGGGGGTCTACCGCTATTTCGACGCGGACGGCGCCGTCCTGTACGTGGGCAAGGCGCGCAACCTGAAAAAGCGCGTGTGCAGCTATTTCCAGAAAAACCACGGCGGCACGCGCATCGGCCACATGATCAGCAAGATCGTGCGCATGGAGACAACGGTGGTGCGGTCCGAGGCCGAGGCGCTGCTGCTGGAAAACAACCTCATCAAGACGCTCAATCCGCGCTACAACATCCTCTTTCGCGACGACAAGAGCTACCCGTACCTGAAGATTGCCGGCCCTGAAAAGCCGGGCTTGAGTGAGGCGGCGGCCGCGTCCGCCTCGACCTTTCCGCGCGTGGCCTACTACCGCGGCGCCGTCGACCGCAAGCACCGCTACTTCGGTCCGTATCCCAGCGCGTGGGCGGTCAAGGAATCGATCCAGCTGCTGCAGAAGGTGTTCCGGCTGCGCACCTGCGAAGACACGGTCTTTGCCAATCGCACCCGGCCCTGCCTGCTGTATCAGATCAAGCGCTGCTCCGGACCCTGCGTCAACCTGATTTCGCCGCAGGACTACCAGCAGGATGTGCACAACGCGGAGGCTTTCCTGCGCGGCGACACGCAGGCGGTGCTGGCGGCACTCGAGGCCCGCATGATGCAGCACGCCGAAAAGCTGGAATTCGAGCAGGCGGCGGAGCTGCGCAACCAGATGAGTGCCCTGGCCAAAGTGCTGCACCAGCAGTCGGTGGAAACGATTTCGGACAAGGACGTGGACATCCTCGCGGTGAAAGTGCAGGGTGGCAAAGCCTGCGTGAACCTGGCCATGGTGCGAGGTGGCCGGCATCTGGGGGACCGGCCGTATTTCCCGACGCACATCGAGGAGGCCACGGCGGTGCAGGACTTCGACGTGAGGATCGACGAGGGGCTCGAGGCCGCGCCCCAGGTTCCGGTCGAAGTGCAAGTGCTCGAAGCCTTCATCGCGCAGCACTACATCGGAGTTCCCGTGCCGCCGTCGCTGATCACCAGCGAGCCTGTCAGCCATGAGCTGATCGAAGCATTGTCGCAACAGTCCGGCCTGAAGATCAGCGCCGCGCACAACCCGCGCGAGCAGCGGCGGCTGTGGCTGGAGATGGCGCAGAAGAATGCCGACCTGCAGCTGGCGCGGCTGCTGGCCGAGGAGGGCTCGCAGCAGGCGCGCACGCGCGCGCTGGTGGACGCGCTCGACCTCGCGCCGGACAACCTGGACACCTTCCGCATCGAGTGCTTCGATATCTCGCACACCGCGGGTGAGTCGACCCAGGCGTCGTGCGTGGTGTTCCACCACCACAAGATGCAGAACTCGGAATACCGGCGCTACAACATCGACGACATCACGCCCGGCGATGACTATGCGGCGATGCGGCAGGTCCTGATGCGCCGTTACAGCAAGCTGGCCGAAGCCGGGCGCGACTCGCCCGAAGCGACGCCGCCGGCCGGCAGCGGCGGCGGCGCCGGCCGTTTGCCCGACCTGGTGCTGGTCGATGGCGGCAAGGGCCAGGTGAGCATGGCGCGCGAAGTGTTCGCCGAACTGGGGCTCGACCTGGCGGTAATCGCCGGCGTCGAAAAGGGCGAGGGCCGCAAAGTGGGGCTGGAAGAATTGGTGTTCGCCGACGGCCGGGACAAGGTCTACCTCGGCAAGGATTCGGCCGCGCTGATGCTGGTGGCGCAGATCCGCGACGAGGCGCATCGATTCGCCATCACGGGCATGCGGGCACGCCGGGCGCGGGTGCGGGTAGGCGGCAGCCAGCTCGAGGACATCCCGGGCATCGGTGCCAAGAAACGCGCCCGGCTGCTGCAGCGTTTCGGCGGGGTGCGAGGCGTGGCCGCCGCCGGTGTGGACGACATCGCCAGCGTCGAAGGCATTTCCCGGGAGCTGGCGGAGGAAATCTACCGCGCGCTGCATTGAGGAACTGGCTCGTGCCGGTCATGCCAGAATCGGGGCCATGTTCCTCACGATCCCCACGATCCTGACCTGGACGCGAATCGTCGCGATCCCGCTGATCATCGGGGTGTTCTACCTGGGGTTGGGCCAGTCCCTGCAAAACCTTGTCGCCACCGTCATGTTCATCGCCTTCGCGCTCACCGACTGGCTGGACGGCTACCTGGCCAGGAGGCTGAACCAGACCTCCTCCTTCGGCGCGTTTCTGGATCCCGTGGCGGACAAGTTCCTGGTCTGCGCGTCGCTGCTGGTATTGGTGCACCTGAAACGCGCCGACGTGTTCGTCGCGCTGATCATCATCGGCCGCGAGATCGCCATTTCCGCCTTGCGCGAATGGATGGCCCAGATCGGCGCTTCCAAGAGCGTGGCGGTGCATATGCTGGGCAAGGTCAAGACGGTGGTCCAGATGATCGCGATTCCGTTCCTGCTATTCGACGGAAGCCTGTTCGGCGTCATCGACACCGGCCTGTGGGGGACCTGGCTGATCTGGGTCGCGGCGATCCTCACAGTCTGGTCCATGGTCTATTACCTGCAAAAGGCGCTGCCGGAAATCCGCAAGCGGGTGAAATAGGCTCATGAGTTCATCTTCCCGG
>DATNCB010000530.1:0-3186 GCA_035571715.1 Ramlibacter sp. | reverse complement strand
CGCGATGCCCGGTGCTGTTTCGGGTCCTGTTGCGGCAGCGGCCGCCGATCGAACGTTGCGCGAACTGTACCGTCGCATGGATCGTTCGCGCTATCACTTGATCGGTTCCGGAGGCGTGTTCACGGCAGCGGACGCATACCGAAAGATCCGCCTCGGGGCGTCGCTGGTGCAATTGATGACGGCGCTGGTTTACGAGGGCCCGGGGGTCGCAACGTCAATCAATCGCGGGCTCGCGCGGCTGCTCGAGGCGGATGGCGTACGGCACGTCAGCGAAGTGGTGGGTGTGGACGCCTGAGGTTGAAGACACGGATATTCCGACTTCAGGGGCATGTCCGGAAACGGCTAGTCCGCCACTGAAGCCTGCGTATCATCCACGCATGAACATCGATGCCGAGCCCCTGCAAGCTGATGCGTGTTACCTCGCGCTGAAGGCGCACGACGCCCGCTTCGACGGCTGCTTTTTCACGGCCGTCACCTCGACCGGAATTTACTGCCGGCCGGTGTGCCGCGTGCGCACACCCAAGCGCGAGAACTGCCGGTTCTTCCGCCACGCGGCGCAGGCGGAAAGCGCGGGGTTTCGGCCGTGCCTGCGCTGCCGGCCCGAACTGGCGCCGCACTCCGTCGTCTGGTCGATCCAGGACGCGAGCTACATCCTGGCGCATCAGGCGGCGCGGATCCTCGACGACCCCGAGGCCTGGGGCGACGCCGCGCCTTCGATGGAGCGGCTGGCGGCGCGCCTGGGCGTGAGCGACCGGCATGTGCGCCGTATCTTCGAAGCGCAGTTCGGCGTCTCGCCGCTGCAGTACCTGCAAACGCGCAGGCTGCTGGCGGCCAAGCAGTTGCTGGCCGACACCGAGCTGCCGATCACGCAGGTCGCCCTCGTCAGCGGGTACGCGAGCGTGCGGCGCTTCAACGCCGCGTTCCTGCAGCACTACGGCCTGAACCCGACGCGGCTGCGGCGCGAGGGCGCGGCCCGCCCGGCACAGGGCACGGCCATTCGGCTGGGCTACCGTCCGCCGTACGATGTGCAGGCCATGCTCGGTTTTGTCGGCACGCGGGCGATCTCCGGAGTCGAGTTCGTGGACAGCGCGGCCGGATCGACCGGCCGCACGATTTCGATCGAATCGGGCGGGCGCTGGCATAGTGGCTGGCTGGTCGGCACATTCGACCAGGAGCGCCATCAGGTGGTGCTGCGCGTGAGCGATTCGCTGCACGAGGTGTTGCCGCTCGTGATCCACCGGCTGCGCGCCGCGCTGGACCTGGATGCCGATCCGCAGGCGATCAATAGCGTCCTGAATGCGAGCTTCCCGCAAGGCGATGGCCTGCGGGTGCCGGGCGCGATGAGCGGCTATGAACTGGCAGTGCGGGCCGTGCTCGGCCAGCAGATCACGGTCGCGGCGGCGCGGACATTGGCCCAGCGCCTCGTGGACCGCTTCGGCGAACCGATCGATACGCCGCTTGCCGAACTGAGGCGTTTGTTCCCGCAGCCGGCCGTGCTGGCACGAGCGAGCGGCGACGGCTTGGGCCAGCTAGGCATCGTCAAACAACGGCAGGCCGCGATCGTCGCCATCGCACAAGCGGTGGCCGACAAGCGCTTGCAGCTTCATGGCGGGGCCGACGTGCACGCGACCATCGAGGCGCTCAAGCAGCTGCCGGGCATCGGCGACTGGACCGCCCAGTACATCGCCATGCGCGCATTGCGCTGGCCCGACGCGTTCCCGGCCGGCGATGTCGCCTTGCACAAGGCAATGGGCCTGCAAGCCGGCGGCAATCCGGCGCGCGCCGCGCTGGCCGCATCGCAGGGCTGGAAACCCTGGCGCAGTTATGCGGTGATTCGGGCGTGGGCGGCCATGCCAATGACAGCCACCAAGGAGTCCTCATGAAGTTCCATCCATCCATCGTTCAAACGCGCTACGAAAGTCCACTCGGCCCGATGATCGTCGCGGCGACCGACAGCGGGTTGGCCGGCCTCTGGTTCGACGGGCAGCGCCATTTGCCCGACAGCTCGGCGTGGCCCGTGCAGCCGCAGCATCCGGTGCTGCGCCAGGCGATCACGCAGCTGGAGGAATACTTCGGCGGCCGCCGCACCAGCTTCGACTTGCCGCTGGATTTGCAAGGCGGCACCGCCTTCCAGCAATCGGTGTGGCAGGCGCTGCTCGCGATCCCGCGCGGCGGCACTACCAGCTACGGCGTGCTCAGCCGGCGCATCGGCCAACCGGCAGCGGTGCGCGCGGTCGGCGCGGCCGTGGGGCGCAATCCGCTTTCCATCATCGTGCCGTGCCATCGCGTGCTCGGCGCCGACGGTTCGCTGACCGGCTATGCCGGCGGCCTTCAGCGCAAGAGTGCCTTGCTGCAACTGGAGGGCGCGCTTTGAGCGCTGTGCCGCAAGCCGGCGCCGGCGTCGTCGCGGGCCGCAAGTGGGTGCTGGATTTCGTCCTGCTGGCGGCGATCTGGGGCGCCTCGTTCATGTTCATGCGCCTGGGCACCGTGGAGTTCGGCGCGCTGCCGACCGCCGCCCTTCGCGTCGCGGTGGCGGCGGCGTTCCTGCTGCCGCTGCTCTGGCTGCGCGGCCTCGTGCCGCAGTTGCGCCGGCACTGGAAGGCGGTGTTTGCGATCGGCGTGCTCAACTCCGGCATTCCGTTCGTTTGCTTCTCGTTCGCGCTGCTGTCGATCACCACCGGCCTGTCGGCGATCCTCAACGCCACCGTGCCGTTGTTCGGCGCGCTGATCGCCTGGTTCTGGCTGAAGGACCGGCCCACCGGCTCGCGCGTGCTGGGGCTGGCCATCGGCTTCGCAGGCGTGGCGGCGCTGGCCTGGGACAAGGCCAGTTTCAAGCCCGATGCCTCCGGCGTGGCGCCGGGCTGGGCCGTCCTGGCGGTCCTGCTGGCATGCGTGTGCTACGGCGTCGCAGCCAACGCTACCAAGCGGCACCTGGGCGGCTTGCCGGCGCTGGTCACGGCCACCGGCAGCCAGATCGGCGCCACCTTGGCGCTGGCGCTGCCCGCGCTGTGGTTCTGGCCGGAGCGAACGCCGAGCCTGCCGGCGTGGCTGTCGATATTGGCTGTCGGCGTACTGTGCACCGGCATTGCCTATGTGCTGTATTTCCGCCTGATCGAACACGCCGGGCCGGCCCGGGCACTTTCCGTAACGTTCGTGCTGCCCGTGTTCGCCGTGTTTTACGGCGCG
>DATNCB010000529.1:0-9287 GCA_035571715.1 Ramlibacter sp. | reverse complement strand
GCCGCCCGGATAGCCCGAGTGGCGGTAGTACACCTTGTCCTGGTTTTTCGTGCCCGTCACACGGAGCTGGGCAGCATTGATGATGACGATGAAGTCACCGGTGTCGACGTGAGGCGTGTAAATGGCCTTGTGTTTGCCGCGCAAACGGAGAGCAACTTCGCTGGCTACTCGTCCGAGCACCTTATCGGTGGCGTCAATCACAAACCACTCGTGCGTCACGTCAGCGGGTTTCGCGCTGAACGTTTTCATGAGTATCTTTCGACAAAGGTTTGGCGGGCCCTTTTCCACGGTCGGTGTTCCTCTGGCGGGAATCTCTTAGGTGGGGTGCGTCTTTCGACGCCTCCGTCGCGGGGCCACATTGCGCTGCGGAGCCCAGCATTATACGAAAAACCAATACCTTGGTACAAGGCGCCTCGCATCTGCTGCTTCGAATTGGCACGTGGGCGACCGGGGCCCCGCGAGCGCCAAGGCGAAAATCGGCTTCTGCTTCGAGGAAAGATGACATGAACGGCGCCGACGCTCTCTGCGACACCCTGCTGGCCGGCGGGGTCGACACCTGCTTTGCCAACCCGGGCACGTCCGAAATGCATTTCGTCGCGGCGCTCGACCGCAAGCCGCGGATGCGCTGCGTGCTGGGGTTGTTCGAGGGGGTGGTGACCGGTGCGGCCGATGGCTATGCCCGCATGGCCGACAAACCGGCGGCGACGCTGTTGCACCTCGGGCCGGGGCTGGCCAATGGCTTGGCGAACCTGCACAACGCCAGGCGCGGCCGCTCACCGGTGGTCAACATCGTCGGGGACCACGCCAGCTACCACTTGCGCCACGACGCACCCCTGACCACCGACATCGAGGGCCTTGCCCGCCCGATGTCGCACTGGGTCGGCCGGGTCGAGAGCGCGGATGACGTTTCTCGCGCTGCCGCCCAGGCAATCCGGGAGGCGCGAACCGCGCCTGGCCGTATCGCGACGCTCATCCTGCCGGCTGATGCGGCCTGGACGCCGACGCAGGCACCGTTGACCCCGGTGACCGGCCCGCCCGCACGGGCGCGGGTTTCGCAGCAGCGGATCCGCGAAGTCGCAGCAGCCATCCGCTCGGGCAAACGCACGACCTTGATGCTGTCGGACGTGGGCTTGCGCGCCAATGCGTTGGAGACCGCGGGACGCATCGCCAAGGCGACCGGCGTGCGGCTGCTGGCGCAACAATCGAACGCCCGGATGGAACGCGGCGCCGGCCGGGTCGCCGTCGAACGCGTGCCGTATCCGGTCGACCAGGCGCTCGCGGCCCTCAAGGACGTCGAGCAGTTGATCCTGGTCGGCGCGAAAGCGCCGGTGGCTTTCTTCGCGTACCCGGGCAAGCCCAGCGTCATGACGCCCGAGGGCTGCTCGATCATGACGCTCGCCGACCCCGGCGACGACCTGTTGCATGCGCTGCAATGGCTGGCCGAGGAACTCGGGGTGGGGCGCGGTGTGACACCGGATGTGCCGGCGCTGAAAAGGCCGGAGCTGCCCACCGGCACACTCACAGCCACCGCGGTCGCGACGGCGCTGGCCGCATTCATGCCCGAGAACGCCATCGTCTGCGACGAATCGGTCTCCTCCGGGCGCAATCTTTTCCAGTTCACGCGTACCGTGCCGCAGCACGATTATTTGCAGCTCACAGGCGGCGCGATTGGAGAGGGCCTGCCGATGGCGACCGGTGCGGCGATCGCATGTCCGGAGCGGAAGGTGATCTGCCTGGAGGCGGACGGCAGCGGCATGTACACCCTGCAGGCCTTGTGGACGCAGGCACGAGAGGCCCTCGATGTGGTGACGATCGTTTTCGCCAACCGTTCCTACGCCATCCTTCGTGGGGAGTTGCGCGATGTCGGCGCGGGAGAGCCCGGGGTCAATGCCAGGCGCATGCTCGACCTGGACCAGCCCGCGCTGCAATGGACCAAGCTGGCCGCCGGGATGGGGATGGAAGCGGCGCGCGCGACCACCGCGGAAGAGTTCTGCAACGCGCTGAAGTCCGCGCTGGCGCGCAAAGGCCCATTTCTGATCGAAGCCGTGATCTGACGCTCTGCGCGGCGGTGCGCCGGTTACCATCGCGCATGTTCAGCTACCGCCACGCCTTTCACGCAGGCAATCACGCCGATGTGCTCAAGCACGCGATGCTGATCGCCATGCTGCGGCACCTGACGCAAAAGGACGCGGCTCTGACCGTCGTCGACACCCATGCCGGCGCGGGCTTGTACCGGCTCGACGGCGACTACGCGGGCACGTCGGGCGAAGCGGCGGACGGGGTCGTCAAGCTGTTCGCGGCGTTGGCGCCGGCAGATCCGTCCCGCGCCGCCATCAAGGACGTAGCGCCGCTATTGCAGGACTACATGGAGGTCGTCGCGGCCTTCAATGGGCCGGGCCAGTTGAAGGTCTACCCCGGCTCGCCCTTCATCGCCCAGCGGCTGCTGCGCGACGAGGCGCGCGACAAGCTCAAATTGTTCGAGCTGCATCCAACCGACATCAAGGCGCTGGCCGGCAATATCGCGCAGCTCAAGGCGGGCCGCCAAGTGGCGGTGGCGCGCCAGGATGGCTTCGAGGGCCTGAAGGCATTCTTGCCGCCGCCATCGCGCCGGGCGATGGTGCTGATCGATCCGAGCTACGAAATCAAAAGCGATTACCAGAAAGTAAGCGCGTGCATACAGGACAACCTGAAGCGCTTCGCGACCGGCACTTACGCGGTCTGGTATCCGATCATTCCCCGGCCTGAAGCCCATGAGCTGCCGCGCCGGCTGAAGACGTTGACCACACAGGCCGGCAAGCCCTGGCTGCACGCGACGCTTGCGATCGGCCAGGCGGAAGAACGCAATGTGCCGGGTGAGCCCGAACGCGGCCAGGGCCTCACGGCCAGCGGCATGTTCGTCATCAACCCGCCCCACACACTCAAAGCCGCACTCCAGGTCGCGCTGCCCCAATTGCTGCAGGTCCTCGGCCGCGGGCGCGGGCAGGGCCAGGCGCTGGAATCCGGCGGCTGATCCGCGGCAAAGCTCTGCGGTAGGGGTATTTTCATTAACCGACCGATCGGTCGGTTAATTACTATACTCGCCGGATGTACACCCAAGCACTCGATCTGCCCGACCCGGAGCGGGCTGGACTGAAGTCCGTGCCGGCCTCCGGCGACGCCGCTGACGATGCGCGGCAAGTCGGCTTCGACGCCAAGATCGATGCCGATCGGCGGATCGAGCCGCAAGACTGGATGCCCGAGGCGTATCGCAAGACCCTGGTGCGCCAGATCAGCCAGCACGCGCACAGCGAGATCGTCGGCATGCTGCCCGAGGGCAACTGGATTTCGCGCGCGCCATCCTTGAAACGCAAGGCCATCCTGCTGGCCAAGGTGCAGGACGAAGGCGGCCACGGCCTGTATCTCTACTCCGCGGCGGAAACGCTGGGGGTGAGCCGCGATGCAATGGTGGACGCGCTGCACAGCGGCAAGGCCAAGTACAGCTCGATCTTCAACTATCCGACGCTGACCTGGGCCGACGTCGGCACGATCGGCTGGCTGGTCGATGGCGCGGCCATCATGAACCAGGTGCCGATCTGCCGCTGCTCATATGGTCCCTATGCGCGGGCGATGATCCGCATCTGCAAGGAAGAAAGCTTCCACCAGCGCCAGGGTTTCGACAACCTGATGACGATGATGAAGGGCACACCCGCGCAACGCCAGTTGGTACAGGACGCGGTCAATCGCTGGTGGTGGCCGGTGCTGGCGATGTTCGGCCCGCCCGACACGGACAGCCCGAACAGTGCGCTGGGCATGCGCTGGGGCATCAAACGCATCAGCAATGACGACCTGCGCCAGAAGTTCGTGGACGCGACGGTACCGCAGGCGGGCATCCTCGGCGTGACGCTGCCCGATCCGCAACTCGAATGGAACGAGGAACGGCAGCACTACGACTACGGTGCCATCGACTGGGACGAATTCTGGGCCGTGGTCAATGGTAATGGCCCGTGCAACAAGGAGCGGCTGGCCACGCGCGTGAAGGCGCACGCCGATGGCCAGTGGGTGCGTGACGCAGCGCTCGCCCATGCGCGCAAGCAGCAGGCCCGGAACATCAAGGAGGCCGCATGAGTGAAGTGTCACGCGAGTGGCCCCTGTGGGAAGTTTTTATCCGTTCGAAGCAAGGCCTCGAACACAAACACTGCGGCAGCCTGCATGCGGCCGACGCCCGGCAGGCGCTGCAGATGGCGCGCGATGTCTATACCCGGCGGCAGGAAGGTGTGAGCATCTGGGTCGTGCCCTCGGCGCTGATCACCGCCAGCGAACCCGAGGACAAGGCGGAGTTCTTCGAGCCCGCGGGCGACAAGATCTACCGGCACCCGAGCTTCTACGATATTCCCGACGAAGTGGGCCACATGTGATGGACGCCGCGAGGCAAGACCGGCCGCAGACGGCGCCGCTCGATTACCTTCTGCAATTGGCCGACAACGCCCTGGTGCTGGGCCAGCGCAACGCCGAATGGTGCGGACACGGCCCGGTGCTGGAAGAAGACATCGCCATGGCCAATACCAGCCTGGACTTGATCGGGCAGGCACGCTTGCTGTACCAGCACGCGGCCACGCTGTCCGGCTCCGGCACGACGGAGGACGGCCTGGCCTATTTCCGCGACGCCAGCCAGTTTCGCAACTACGCGCTGGTGGAGCTGCCGCACCACGGCCCGCTGGCCGGCACCGCTGCAGCCGATCGCGATTACGCCACCACGATCGCCCGCAACTTTCTCTACAGCGCATTGATGCTGCTTGTCTGGGAACCGCTGCAGGATTCGAAGGACGCGCAACTCGCCGCGATCGCCGCGAAGTCGCTGAAGGAAACGCGCTATCACCTGCGGCATGCCCGCGACTGGCTGGTGCGCCTGGGTGACGGCACCGGGGAATCGCACGCGCGCATGCAGGCGGCGCTGGACCACTTGATGCCGTACACGCAGGAGTTCTGGACCGTTTCTCCCGCCGAGGCCGCGGCCGTGGCGAGCGGCGCCGGCGTCGACACGCGCTCCATCCGCGAGGCCTGGGATCATGAAGTCGCGGCCGCGCTGGCCGAGGCCACGTTGCAACGGCCGCCGCCGGGCGGCTACGTCCCGCGCGGCAAGGAGGGACTTCACTCCGAGCACCTGAGCTATGTGCTGGCTGAAATGCAAGGCCTGGCACGCCAGCATCCGGGTGCCCTATGGTGAGTGCGGTACAGCGTGCGTGGGACGTGCTCGAGACAATCCCCGACCCGGAAATTCCCGTCGTGTCCATCCGCGAGCTGGGCATCCTGCGCGAAATCAACGAACGCGACGGCGAGCTGGAAGTGGTGATCACGCCCACCTACAGCGGCTGCCCGGCCATGGGACAGATCGAGGAAGACGTGCACGCAGCACTGGCCGCCAGTGATCTGCGGGCCACCGTGGTGACGCGGCTGGCACCGGCCTGGACCACCGACTGGATAACGGACGAAGGAAAGCAGAAACTGCGGGCGTTCGGCATCGCGCCGCCGCATGCGGCAGCCGCGGCGAACGTCGTGCGCTTCGCGCGCCCGGCGGCGAGCCTCGCAACGCCTGTGCCGTGCCCGCACTGCGGCTCGGTCAACACCACCGAGACCTCGCACTTCAGTTCGACGGCATGCAAGGCGCTCTACAAGTGCCTCGATTGCCTCGAGCCATTCGACTACTTCAAGCCGTATTGATCGCTGCATAGATGGCTGCGCATTTCCACACCCTCGCGGTCAAACGCGTAACGCCCGACGCGGCCGGTTCGGCCACCATCACGTTTCAGGTACCCGCGGCGCTGCGCGACGGTTTCGATTTCCGGCCCGGCCAGTTCCTCACGCTGCGTGCCACCATCGACGGCCAGGACACGCGCCGCAGCTATTCGATTTGCAGTGCGCGCCAGCGCTACCTGCACTCGGGAGAAATCGACGTTGGCGTCAAGCCCGTGGAAGGCGGGACGTTCTCGCGCTGGGCGCTGGAGCACCTGCACGCGGGCGACAGCATCGAGGTGCTGCCGCCGGATGGCCGCTTCACGCCGCGCGTTCCGGGTGCCAGGCATCGCGTGGGCTTCGCGGCCGGCTCCGGCATCACGCCGGTGCTGTCGATCATGGCCAGCACGCTGGCGGCCGAGCCGCAGTCCCGATTCACGCTGGTCTACGGCAACCAGCGCATCAGCACCATCATGTTCAACGAAGCCTTGCAGGACCTGAAGGATCGCTATCCGGCCCGCGTCTCACTGATCCACCTGCTGTCGCGCCAGCCGCAGGAGCTCGATCTGCTCAATGGCCGCATCGATGAAGTCAAGATCGGCGAGCTGCTGCACAGCGTGCTGCCGGCTCGCGACATCGACGAGGCGTTCATCTGCGGTCCGGAAGGGATGATCGAGGCGACGCAGCGCGCATTGCTGGCGGGCGGTGTGCCTGCTGAACGCATCCATTTCGAGCGTTTCATCCCGGCTGCGCCAAGCGCAGCTCCCAAAACCGCGCCGCGCCCTGCGTCAGCCTCTGCAGCGGGCGAGCCGGCCGCGCGGCACCGGCTGGAAGTGGTGCTGGACGGCAAGACCCATCAGCTCGCGATGGGCGACGACGACCGGGTGCTCGACACGGCCCTCGAAGCCGGCCTGGATCTGCCTTATTCGTGCAAGAGCGGTGTCTGCTGCACTTGCCGCGCCCGCGTGCTGGAAGGCAAGGTGGAGATGGAGAAGAACTTCACCCTCGAGGCCTGGGAAATCGCCAAGGGCTTCGTGCTGACCTGCCAATCACGGCCACTCACCGATCGCATCGTCGTGAGCTACGACGAACGCTGATTGCGGGTCGCTGCCGGAAACGCAAGCCCGGCGTGGTGAATACGAAAGGCCCGGGCCCCGCGCGACAGGAACCCTCCACGCCAGCCGCACGACTGAAGCTCTGCATGCGCTGATGTCGCGTTGAAAATGGGACAAAACAGTGACAAGCCTCTCATGACCCGGGAGCACCCCGCATGGAGACTTGTGTTGCGAGGCGGGCGGCGCTCACATGGATTCTTCAGATCGCCTACCTGCTGGGCCGCGATTCAAAAGCTAACGAACCAGACAGATCGAGGTTGCTGCGATGTCGATCAAACTGCTGGTCTCATGCCGGGAGGAACTTCTGGCACTTGGCCTGCTTGCAAGTGTTGTCGAGGCCGCCGATGGAAGCATCACGGGGGAGGCAGCGCAGATCGGCGACGTGCTGAGCAAAGCGGCTGCCACGACGCCCGACGTGCTGCTGCTGGAGTACACGCAGGATATTGCGCAGGGCGAGTTGCAATTGCTCTCGCAAGTCGCCCAGGTGAGCAGTCGAACCCGTATCCTGCTGCTTTGCGAGTCGCACGCCGACGGCTCGATCATCGGCTACATCCGGCACGGCGCGCGCGGCTGCCTGCTGCTGTCGAGTGAACCCGCGATTCATGCCAAGGCGGTGCACGCCGTGCACCAGGGGGAAACCTGGTTCGGCCGCAGCGAACTGCTGCAGGCGCTTCGCAGCCAGATCGTCGCCGATCCCAACGGGGCGTCGGGCACGCTGAATGACCAGGAGCTGCTGACCCCACGCGAGCGCGAGATCCTGGCCTTGATCGGAATTGCCATGAGCAACAAGGAAATAGCGCGGCAATTGAAGATCAGCGACCACACAGTGAAGACGCACCTTCACCACATCTATGTCAAGCTCGAAAAGAGTGGGCGCTACAAGGCGTTCCTCTCAAGTCCGGTGGCGGGAACGTTGCCGCGCATCGCAACGCCTCTTGAACTGCAGCAGAGCTTGATTCGCTCGCGGCTACGCAAACAGGCGCCGGCAGATCTCGAGCGTGGCCACTGACTGGTTCATCGTGTAGAAGTGCATTCCTGGCGCGCCGCCCGCATGCAGCTGCTCGCAAAGCTGCGTGACCACGTCCAGGCCGAAGGCCTTGATCGAGGCGCTGTCGTCGCCGTAGCTTTGCAGCCGCAGCCGGATCCAGCGCGGGATCTCGGCCCCACAGGCATCGGAAAAGCGCATCAGCTGCGTGGAACTGGTGATCGGCATGATGCCCGCCACGATCGGAACGTGAAGGCCCAACCGGTCCGCGTCTTCGACGAAGCGGAAATACGAATCGGCATTGAAGAAGTACTGCGTGATCGCGGAGTTCGCGCCGGCGCGGATTTTCGCGGCGAAGGCCTGCAGGTCGGCTTCGGGCGAGCGGGCCTGCGGATGCATTTCCGGATAGCAAGCCACTTCGATACGAAATTCGTCGCCGGTCTCGGCCCGGATGAAGGCCACCAGGTCGCTCGCGTAGTGGAACTCACCGCCGGTGCCGTAGCCGCTGGGCAAGTCGCCGCGCAGGGCCACCAGCCGCTTGACGCCCATGGTGCGCAGCATCGCAAGCTGCTCGCGCGTCTTGGCGCGCGTGGCGCCGATGCAGGAGAAATGCGATGCGGCGTCCACCCCTTCGGCCAGGATTTCGGCGACCGTACCGAACGTGCCCTCCTGCGTCGAGCCGCCGGCGCCGTAAGTCACCGAGCAGAACTCGGGCTTGAGCGCATACATCGCTCGTCGCGCGGTACGCAGCTTGGCGGCGCCCTCCGGCGTCTTGGGCGGAAAAAATTCCAGGCTGATGGGAAATGCGGCTCGCGCGCGATCGTCGCTCACGGTCATGGTTTCCCTCCTTCGTCTTTCGTTGCGTAGATAAAAAATTCACGGTTGCCGTCGCCGCCCGTGACCGGGCTGTCGTACCAGCCCTGCACGCGCAAACCCAGTGCCGCACAGCAGTCGCGCAGGCGTTTCTCGACGATGGCGTAGAGCGACGGATCCGTGACGATTCCGCGCTTGCCTACCTGCCCCGGCTGCAGTTCGAACTGCGGCTTGACCAGCATCAGCGTCGCGCCACCGGACTTGAGCAAGGGCACCAGCGCCGGCAGGACCAAGGTGAGCGAAATGAACGACAGGTCGCCGGTGATCAGGTCGAAGTCGTTGCCCACCTGCTGCGCCGTGAGCTGACGCGCATTGACGCTTTCGATCGCGAGCACACACGGATCACGCCGCATCTTCTCGTGCAATTGACCATGGCCGACGTCCACACCGGTCACCCGTGCAGCGCCGTGCTGGAGCAGGCAGTCGGTGAACCCACCGGTGGACTGCCCGACGTCCAGGCAGACCTTGCCGGCCACCTCAATGCGGCTGGCTGCGAGCGCGCCTTCGAGCTTCAGGCCACCGCGCGAAACGTAACGCGCTTCTGCGCTGTCCAGCAACTCCACCTGCGCCTGCGGCGGCAACTCCTCGCCATTCTTGACGACGCT
>DATNCB010000528.1:0-3200 GCA_035571715.1 Ramlibacter sp. | reverse complement strand
GTGTTGACCTCGCAGCGATGCACATCGGTCAGCCGGTCCAGCAACGTGCGCAGGTGCAGCTCGCCCAGCCCGTAGACCACGCTCTCGTTGGTCACGGCGACGTGCTCCAGCCGCAGGCAGGGGTCTTCGCTCACCAGCTTTTGCAGGATGTCGTGCAAGCGCTGCTCGTCGCCGCGGCGCTTGGGTTCGATCGCCAGTCCGTGGACCGGGATCGGGAAGTCCAGCGGTTTCAGGTGGATGTGATCATCGTCCGGCGCGTCGTGCAGCACGGCGTCGAAGTGCAGTTCCTCCACCTTCGAGATCGCGCAGATGTCGCCGGGGAAAGCGCGCTGGATGTCGGCGAACTCCTTGCCCTGCAGGGTGAACAGGTGGCCGACCTTGAACGGACGCCGGTTGTCGCCCACGTAGAGCTGGCTGCCCACGTTGAGCGTCCCCTGGTGCACACGCAGCACGCCCATCTTGCCGACGTAAGGGTCCTGCGTGACCTTGAACACATGGGCGATCACGTGGCGGCTCGGGTCCGGCTCGGCGCGCAGCGGCTGCGCTTCGGCGCCTTCGCCCAGCAGGAACGCCGGCGGATTGGCTTCGGTCGGATCGGGCAGCAGGCGCGCGATCACGTCGAGCAATTCCGGCACGCCGGCGCCGGTGCGCGCCGACACGAAACAGATTGGGATCAAGTGGCCCTCCCGCAGCGCCTGCTCCAGCGGCGCGTGCAACTCCTGCGGGTCGACGTCGCCGTCGTTCAGATAACGCTCGACAAAGGCCGCGTCCACTTCCACCACCTGCTCGACCAGCGCCCGGTGCGCCTGCTCCACGGATGAAAAGTCGGTGGCGGGGCTCTCCTGAGCCATGTTGTAGAAGCAATCCACCACCCGCGCGCCCTGCTCCGCCGGCAGGTTGACAGGCAGGCATTCGCGTCCCCAGGCAGCCTGGATCTGCGCCACCAGGGCTTCGAGGTTCACGCCCTGCGCGTCGATCTTGTTCACGATGATCAGGCGGTCGCGCTCGCGCTGCGCCGCCCACTGCATCATGCGGCTGGCCATCGGCTCGATCCCGGTGGTGGCGCTGATCACCACGGCCGCCGTTTCCACCGCTTCCAGCGCCGGCAGCGACTGCCCGAGGAAGTCCGGCGCGCCGGGCGTGTCGATCATGTGGGCATGGACACCGCGATGGCGCAAATGGATCAGCGAGGAATTGAGCGAGCGCTGCGCGCGCTTTTCCAGCGGATCGTGGTCACTGACGGTGGTGCCGCGTTCGACGTTGCCGGGCGCACCGATGGCGCCGGCCTTCCACAGCAGAGCCTCGGCCAGGCTGGTCTTGCCCGCGGTCGCCGGCCCCACCAGGGCCAGCGTGCGAAGCGCTGCGATATCAGCAGGAGTGGGCATATCTCATGCCTCCTGACGAGCCGCCTGCGCGGCATGTGCCGACTGGAGCGGCAAGGAACGGATGTGAACCTGGGGGCGCATGACCTCTCCTCATTGCAGAAAGAAAGCGCATGTTAAGCCAGTTGGCGCAGGGGCTACCGGGCGGCGCCTGAGCCGGTGTATCTCCGGCCTTACAGCCGCAGGTCGCCGTCCGAAGCGCAGGATGGTTGCCGTCCTACACCACGTGAGTGCTCGCTTGCTATTCTGGCCCGATGGAACCGGACAAGGACAAGGGAAAGAATCGAAAAGCCGCTCGAGAAGAATTCGAAATCGACTACTACACCAAGGAGTTGGGGCGCCCGCTCCAACGCAAGCTGCTGCAGCGGCGTCTGGCCGATATCAGCGACAGCAGCATCAGCGCGGCCAGCCATGCCGAGGAGCCCTCGCCGGACCCCGCTGTGCCGACGCCGCGCGAGGACCGTGCCGGTTGAGCCTTACGAAAATCGGACGGTTCAGCGGTTGCCGGGCGGCCAGCGGTCGTACAGCAGTACCTCCACGGACTCGCCCCACAGCGTGATGGACGCTGCGGTGCCCGTATGCGGCCGGTTCGCGTGGGGACCGCGCACGTAGCCCAGCGCGACGCAGGCGCCCGCCAGGGGGCTGTAGCCCGCGGAAGAAATCTCGCCCACCGGCTCGCCCTCGAGGACAATGGTCTCGCCGCCCCAGGCGTAGGCCGACGGCGAGCGCAGCACCAGGCTCACCAGTTTCTTGCGCAGTGGCTGCCCTCGGCTCGCGCGCAACGCGGCCTGGCCGATGAAAGCGGCGGGCTTGTCGGGCCTGACGCTGAACTCGAGTCCGGCCTCCCACGGCGTTTCGTCGGGACCGAGTTCCGCGCCCCAGGCGCGCCGGCCCTGCTCGATGCGGAGCGCGTCGAGCGCGCAGTAGCCGGCGTCCACCACACCACGCGGCCGCCCGGTATCGTCGCTGGGGCCGAGGTCCTGCCCCGCCGCCATCAATGCGAGGTAAACGTGGCGCGTCATCTCGATCGGGACGTACAGCTCGAAGCCCGGCCCGCCGACATAGCTCATCCGTGCGGCGCGCACGCGGGCGAAGCCGACGTCGATCTCGCGCGTCCAGGAAAACTTCAGCGCCTCGGGCGAAAGATCGTCGGGGCTGACGCGAGCCAGCAGGTCGCGTGAAAGCGGGCCCATCACGGACAGCACGCTGTACATCGCGGAGACGTCGGTCAGCGCCACGTGTTCATTCGCACCGATGTGCCGGCCGATCCAGTCGGTGTCGCGCGTGGCCTGGCCCGAGCCGGTGACGACGAGGAAGCGGTCGGCCGCCTGCCGCATCACCGTGAGATCGCTCTCGATGCCGCCGCGCTCGTTGAGCATCGGCGTGTAGACCATCTTGCCCACCGGCACGTCCATCTCGTTGGCGCACAGGCGCTGCAACAAGGCGAGGGCGTCGCGTCCTTGCAATAGCAGTTTGGAAAACGAGGTCTGGTCGTACACGGCGACCGCCTCTCGCGTGGCCTTCTGCTCCTCGATCATCCAGGGCAGCCAACCGGGAACGTCGAGCGTGTGTTCGGCGGGTGCAATGCCGGCCGGCCGGAAATAGTTCGCCCGCTCCCAGCCATTCTTATTGCCAAACTCGGCGCCTTTCGCCGCCAGCAGGTCGTACAGCGGCGAGGTGCGCAGCGGCCGCGCCGTCACCAGTTCCTGGCGCGGCCAGCGCATCGCGTAGTGCAGGCCCAGCGTCTCGCCGGTGCGCTCGGCCAGCGCCTTGCGGTTGCCGGTGAACGAGCCGAAGCGCCGGATGTCCACGTCCCAC
>DATNCB010000527.1:0-1864 GCA_035571715.1 Ramlibacter sp. | reverse complement strand
CGAGGGCGCGGGACTGTTCTGGGTCATGGTCGCTTTCCAGGCCCGCGGTGGCGCGCTGTTCGCAGCGCTGTTTGGCGTCCTGGTGCTGGCCCGCTGGCTGTTGTGGCGGGCCTGGCGCGCTCGCATCGCGGCATCCGCTGCACCCCGCGCACTCGCCGTGATCGATGTCAGCGGTCGCCGCCTGCAGCGGTTCGGCGGCGCCTTGGCGCTGGCGCTGACCATCCTGCCCGCTACCGGCCTGCTCACCGGCGGCTGGGCCGCTTTGCTATTGGCCGCCGCCGGAGCGCTGGTGGCCGCAACCGGCGTGCTTTTCAAATACACGCTGATCACCCGTGCCTCTTTCAATCAGGGTTTTGCCCTGACGCGGCTGCCGGTGCGAGGCGTGCCGCGCAGCTAGTTCAACAATAAGCCGGAGACAAACCATGGGCGCACTTTCGACAGCGGAAATCGGCCACGGCCAACGCAGCTACCTGCATGCGGCGCAGGAGACGATGCCGCGCGAGCTGCTGGCACAGCTGCAGCTGCAGCGGCTGCAGGCGACGGTCACCAACGCCTACGACCATGTCCCGCTGCACCGGCAGCGGCTCAAGGCCACCGGCGTGCAGCCGGCCGACATCCGCAGCCTGGATGACCTCGCGCTGCTGCCCTTCACCGTCAAGACCGACCTGCGCGACCAGTATCCGTTCGGCCTGTTCGCGCGGCCTCTGGGGGAGATTGCCCGGCTGCACGCTTCATCGGGCACCACCGGCAAGGCCACGGTCGTCGGCTACACGATGGAAGACCTCTCCAACTGGGCCGACCTGGTGGCGCGCTCGCTTTACACGGCCGGTGTGCGGCGTGGCGACGTGGTGCACAACGCCTACGGCTACGGGCTTTTCACCGGCGGGCTGGGCGCTCACTATGGCGCCGAGCGCCTGGGCGCCGTGGTGGTGCCGGTCTCGGGCGGCTCGACCGAGCGCCAGGTGGGCCTGATCATGGATTTCAACGCGCGCGTGCTGTGCGCGACACCGTCCTACGCGCTGGCGATCGCCGAAGTGGCGCGCGAGCAGGGCGTGGACCTGCGCAAGAGCGGGCTGCGCATCGGCATGTTCGGCGCCGAGCCCTGGAGCGCCGCGATGCGCCGCGAAATCGAAGCACAGATCGGGCTGAAGGCCGTGGACATCTACGGCCTCTCGGAGATCATGGGTCCCGGCGTCGCCTGCGAATGCGAGTGCCAGAACGGCCTGCACGGCTGGGAGGACCATTTCCTGTTCGAGGTGATCGACCCCGAGAGCGGCCGCGCGCTGCCCGAGGGCGAAGCCGGCGAGCTGGTGATCACCACGTTGACCAAGCAGGCGCTGCCGATGCTGCGCTACCGCACGCGCGACATCACGCGCCTGACGACAGCGCCGTGCGACTGCGGCCGCACCCATGTGCGCATCCTGCGCATCACCGGGCGCAACGACGACATGCTGATCATCCGCGGCGTCAACGTCTATCCATCGCAAGTCGAAGCCGTGCTGGTCGGCCGGCCGAACCTGGCGCCGCATTACCAGCTGGTGGTCGAGCGGCAAGGCATCCTGGACCACGTGCGCGTCGAGGTCGAAGCGCTGCCCGGGGTGGATGCCGATCAGTTCAATGCGATCGCGCGCGACGTCAAGCATCACATCAAGTCGCAGGTCGGCATCACTACCGAAGTGTCGGTGCAGCCCGCCGGCACCATCCCCCGTTCACAAGGCAAAGCGGTGCGCGTGCGCGACCTGCGCCCCAAGGAAGTTTGAATGGCCAAACAAATTCTTTCTCTCAACGTCAACGGGCGCTCGCATGAGGTCGCCGCGCCCGGCAGCGCATTGCTGCTGGAGGTGCTGCGCGACCAGCTCGGCCT
>DATNCB010000526.1:0-5166 GCA_035571715.1 Ramlibacter sp. | reverse complement strand
GTGCAAGGCTATTTCGCCGGGAAGACGGACCTGGCGTTCCAGCGCTTCATCGAAATCTGGAGTTCGATGCCCGAGCTGTACCTGCTGATCATCTTCAGCGCGATCTTTGCGCCGAGCATCGCCCTGCTGCTGATCCTGCTGTCGCTATTCGGCTGGATGGGGCTGTCCGACTACGTGCGCGCCGAGTTCCTGCGCAATCGCCAGATGGACTATGTGCGCGCCGCCAGGGCCCTGGGGGTGGGCAACGGCCGCATCATGTGGCGCCACATTCTTCCCAATAGCATGACGCCCGTGGTAACGTTCCTGCCGTTTCGCATGAGCGCGGCCATCCTTGCGCTGACTTCGCTCGATTTCCTGGGGCTGGGTGTGCCGCCGGGAACGCCATCGCTTGGCGAATTGCTCAGCCAGGGCAAGGCCAACCTGGACGCCTGGTGGATTTCGATCTCGACATTCGCGGTGCTGGTCATCACGCTGTTGCTGCTGACTTTCATGGGCGACGCGTTGCGCGACGCGCTCGATCCGCGCAAGGCCGAGGCATGACAGGCCCCACGCTGCTCGAGGTCAAGGGCCTGCGCGTTGCCTTTGGCGACAAGGAGGTCGTGCACGGCGTGGACTTCTCGATCGCACCGGGCGAAAAGCTCGCACTGGTGGGTGAGTCGGGCTCGGGCAAGACAGTGACGGCGCTGAGCTTGCTGGGGCTGGTCCAGAACGCCCGAGTCACCGGTTCGGCCCTGCTCGCCAGTTCCAACGGCTCGGCGGCGCCCCAAGATTTGCTCTCGCTGCCCGAGCGCGAACTGCTCGCGATCCGCGGGCGGGAAATTGCGATGATCTTCCAGGAGCCGATGACCGCGCTCAACCCGCTGTACACGGTTGGCGACCAAGTCGCCGAGGTGCTTCAGCTCAAGCAGGGATTGACCGGGCGGGAAGCCTGGGAGGGCGCGGTCGCGGCACTTGCAGCCACGGGGATTCCCGAGCCCGAGCGGCGCGCCTACGCCTTTCCGCACCAGCTTTCGGGGGGCCAACGGCAACGGGCGATGATCGCCATGGCGCTGTCCGGGCAACCCAAATTGCTGTTGGCCGACGAACCCACGACGGCGCTGGATGTGACGCTACGCGGGCAGATCCTGGATCTGCTGGCCGAGGTGCAATACCACAACGGCATGGCCGTGCTGCTGATCACGCACGACCTGAACCTGGTGCGCAAGTTCGCCGACCGGGTGGCCGTGATGGAAGATGGCTACCTGGTAGAGCACGGGCCGGTGGCGCAGGTCTTTGCGCATCCGAAGCACGCCTATACCCGCAAGCTCATCGATAGCAGGCCGGTGCGCAATGTGACCGAAAGGCCGGCCCTGCCGGAACCGCCGGTCATGCTGGCCAGCGGCATGGAGGTGAGCTATCCGGTGCCCATCCCCGGGTTCAGGGGATGGTTCAGGAAGGGCCGGTTCATCGCGGTGCGCGGGGCTGGCTTTTCCATCGCGCCTGGCCGCACGCTGGGTGTGGTGGGCGAATCGGGATCGGGCAAGTCGACCCTGGCGCTGGCGGCGCTCGGGCTGATGCCGCACAAAGGCGAGCTGGAGGTGGTCGGCCGGCGGTGGGGTCCCGACGCAGCGGGCAACAAGGCGATCCGGCGGATGGTGCAGGTCGTGTTCCAGGACCCTTATTCATCACTGTCGCCGCGCATGACGGTGGAAGAGATCGTGGGCGAGGGCCTGCTGGTGCATGCGCCGGACCTCGCGCTGTCCGGCCGGCGCGAACGCGTCATCCAGGCGTTGCGCGAAGTGGGGCTGTCCGAGGACCAGTTTCCGGGCTTGTTGCAGCGCTACCCGCATGAGTTTTCCGGAGGCCAGCGCCAGCGCCTGGCAATCGCACGGGCTCTCATCGTCGGCCCGCAACTGCTGATCCTGGACGAGCCCACCAGCGCGCTGGACGTGACGATCCAGAAGCAGGTCTTGCGATTGCTGCAGCGGCTGCAACGCGAGAAAAGGCTGAGCTACATGCTCATCACCCACGACGTGGATGTGATCCGCGCCATGGCGCACGATGTGGTGGTGATGAAGGACGGCGACATCGTGGAAGCGGGTTCCGTCGCCCAGGTGCTGGACGCGCCCCAGCAGGACTACACGCGCACATTGGTGGCCGCCGCGTCCTGACAATCATGGCCACTCGAGCGCCTCCGTCCACTGTCATTCCTGAGTCGGAGGTCGAAATCACCGCGATTCGCGCCCAGGGCGCGGGCGGGCAGAACGTCAACAAGGTGTCCAGCGCCGTTCACCTGCGCTTCGACATTCCTGGCTCGTCCTTGGCGCCGGACCACAAGGAACGGCTGCTCGCTCTGCCGGACCAACGCATTACCAGGGATGGCGTCCTGGTCATCAAGGCACAGTCGCATCGCAGCCAGGACATGAACCGCGCCGAGGCGCTGGGTCGGCTCCAGGAGCTGGTCGACAGCGTCGCCGTACCGCCAAGGCCGCGGCGGGCCACCAAGCCGACTTTGGGATCGAAAAAGCGGCGGCTGGAGGCGAAGAACTTGCGTTCGCAAATCAAGGTGCTGCGGGGGCGGATTTCCGAGTAGCCCCGCCCCGGCAATGGCCCTCCGAATCCGTTGCAAATCAAGGCTTTACGGGGTACAATCCTTGCTTCACGACCAAACGGGCGGGTACTCACCGCCCGTTTTTTTTGGCTAATCCCTTTTGGTCGATTTTTTTGGGGCACCGCATAGACAGTGGCACTGCAGGATATCGTGGAACAGACCGTAGCCGGGCTCGGCTACGAACTGGTGGAGATTGAACGCTCCGCCGGGGGGCTGCTGCGTATCACGATCGACCTGCCGTGGAACCCGGGCACCGAGCAGTTTGTCAACGTAGAGGACTGCGAGAAGGTGACGCGGCAGCTGCAGTTCGCGCTCGAGGTCGAAGGTATCGAATACAAGCGGCTGGAAGTGTCATCGCCCGGTATCGACCGGCCGTTGCGTGCGGATAAGGATTTCGAGCGTTTTGCCGGTGAAGTGATCGACATCACGCTCAAGGCGCCGATGGGCGCGGCGGCGGATGGCCAGGTTGCGGCCAACCGCAAGAAATTTCGCGGCACGCTGGAGCGTGCGGCTAGCGGCGGCTGGCAGATCGTCTGGAGCGACGAACCGGCCGTGAAGCCGGGCCAGAAAACGAGCAGGAAAAAGGTCCCGGCGCCATTGCAGGCGCTGGGTTTTACGCCGGACGAGCTGAGAGAAGCGCGGCTGGCACCGATTGTGGACTTCAAGGGGCGAAAGCCCAAGGCAGCAGGAGAGGCTTGAGATGAATCGCGAATTGTTGATGCTGGTGGAAGCCATTTCGCGCGAGAAGAACGTCGAGCGCGACGTGGTGTTCGGCGCCGTCGAAGCGGCCCTGGCACAGGCCACGAAAAAACTGTACGAGGGTGACGTGGACATCCGCGTGGCGGTCGACCGCGACAGCGGCGACTACGAAACGTTCCGCCGCTGGCATGTGGTGCCGGACGAGGCCGGCCTGCAGTTGCCCGACCAGGAAATCCTGCTGTTCGAAGCGAAGGAACAGCTGCCCGACATCGAGGTCGACGACTACATCGAAGAGTCCGTGCCTTCGGTTCCGATCGGGCGCATCGGCGCCATGGCGGCCAAGCAGGTGATCCTGCAGAAGATCCGCGACGCCGAGCGCGAGATGCTGCTCAACGACTTCATGTCGCGCGGCGACAAGATCTTCGTGGGCACCGTCAAGCGCATGGACAAGGGCGACATCATCGTGGAAAGCGGCCGCGTCGAAGGGCGCCTGCGCCGCAGCGAGATGATCCCCAAGGAGAACCTGCGCAACGGCGACCGCGTCCGCGCCATGATCATGGAAGTGGACCTGACGCTGCGCGGCGCGCCGATCATCCTGTCGCGCTCCGCGCCCGAATTCATGATCGAGCTGTTCCGCCAGGAAGTGCCCGAGATCGAGCAGGGCCTGCTGGAGATCAAGAGCTGCGCCCGCGACCCCGGTTCGCGCGCCAAGATCGCCGTGCTGTCGCACGACAAGCGAGTCGACCCGATCGGCACCTGCGTGGGCGTACGCGGCACCCGGGTGAATGCCGTGACGAACGAGCTCGCCGGCGAGCGCGTGGACATCGTGCTGTGGAGCGAGGACCCGGCCCAGTTCGTGATCGGTGCGCTGGCGCCGGCCAACGTGTCGTCGATCGTCGTCGACGAGGAAAAGCATGCGATGGACGTGGTGGTCGACGAGGAGAACCTCGCGATCGCGATCGGCCGGGGCGGCCAGAACGTGCGCCTGGCTTCGGACCTCACCGGCTGGAAGATCAACATCATGGACGCGAACGAATCGGCGCAGAAGCACGCCGAGGAAACGGACTCGATCCGCACGCTGTTCATGGAGAAGCTGGATGTGGACGAGGAAATCGCCGATATCCTGATCCAGGAAGGCTTCGTCAGCCTCGAACAGGTGGCATATGTGCCGATCGAGGAAATGCTGGAGGTCGAAAGCTTCGACGAAGACACCGTGAACGAGCTGCGTTCGCGTGCCAAGGATGCACTGCTCACGATGGACATCGCCCGCGAAGAGAGCGTCGAGGAAGTCTCGCAGGATCTGCGCGACCTCGAAGGCCTCACGCCGCCGCTCATCGCCAAGCTGGCCGACTCCGGCGTCCACACGCGCGACGACCTGGCGGACCTGGCGGTCGACGAACTCACCGATATCACCGGCCAGTCGGAAGACGAGGCCAAAACCCTGATCATGAAAGCGCGCGAGCACTGGTTCACCAGCGCCACCGCCGCTCACGAGTAATGTGATGGAAGGCACCAGAACACATGTCCAGTACCACCGTCGCCGAGTTTGCAACCGAACTCAAGAAATCAACCGACACGCTGCTTGAGCAGCTTCGCAGCGCGGGTGTGGCCAAATCGGCCGCGACCGATGTGCTGAGCGAAGCGGACAAGCAGAAATTGTTGGGCTACCTGAAGGCCAGCCATGGCACGGCCGCCGCGCCCGAGCGCAAGAAGATCACGTTGGTGAAGAAGTCCACCAGCGAGATCAAGCAGGCCGATTCCACCGGCAAGGCGCGCACCATCCAGGTCGAAGTGCGCAAGAAACGCACGTTCATCAAGCGCGACGAGGGCGCCGACACGGCCGTGGTTGAAGCACCCGAGCCCGAGGTCCAGCAGCC
>DATNCB010000525.1:0-15248 GCA_035571715.1 Ramlibacter sp. | reverse complement strand
GGACGTGTTGCTGCATTTTCGGGTGCAGGACACGGGCATCGGGCTCACGCCCGAGCAGCGCGGGCGGCTGTTCCAGAGTTTTTCGCAGGCCGACGCTTCCACCACCCGCCGCTTCGGGGGCACCGGGCTGGGCCTGGCGATCTGCAAGCGGCTGGCCGAGCTGATGGGCGGCGAAGTGGGCGTGGAAAGCGAACTGGGCAAGGGCAGCACCTTCTGGTTCAGCGCCCGTCTGGGCATCGGGGCTGCGGCCCGGCGGGAAATGCTGCCCAGCCGCGACCTGCGCGGCCGCCGTGCGCTGGTGGTGGACGACAGCGACCACGCGCGCGCCGTCATCATGGGCATGCTCGAAGACATGACGTTCCTCGCCACCGAGGTGTCCTCGGGGCCGGCTGCGGTGGACGAAGTGCGCAGGGCGGCTAACGAAGGCCGCCCCTACGACGTCGTCTATCTCGACTGGCGCATGCCGGAGATGGACGGCATGGCGACGGCACGCCGCATCATGTCGCTGGGGCTGGCCGCGCCGCCCACCCTCATGATCGTCACCGCGTACGGCCGCGAGGAGATGGTGAAGGAGGCTCGCTGCGTCGGCATCGACCACGTGCTGATCAAGCCGGTGAACGCTTCGCTGCTGTTCGACTCCACCATGACCGCGCTCGGAGCGGCACAGCGTGCGGCGCCGCCCGCGAGGGCCGCGATCGACAAGGCAAGCTCGCATCAGCGGCTCGCCGCGATCCGGGGTGCGCGCGTGCTGGTGGTGGAGGACAACGATATCAACCAGCAGGTCGCGCGCGAACTGCTCGAGGATGCCGGGCTGGTGGTGGAAGTGGCCGACAACGGGCAGATCGCGCTGGACATGGTCCGGCGCTCGCGCTACGACCTGGTGTTCATGGACATGCAGATGCCGGTGATGGACGGCATCACGGCCACGCGCGAGATCCGCAAGGTCAAGTGGCTGGCACGGCTGCCGATCGTGGCGATGACGGCCAACGCCATGGAGCAGGACCGGCGCAAGTGCATGGACGCGGGAATGAATGACGCCGTGATCAAGCCGATCGATCCGCAAGATTTGTGGGATACGCTGCTGCGCTGGGTTCGCCTGGGCGAGCCGGCGCCGCAATCGGGCGTTGCAAGCACGCCGGCGGACCAGCCCGAACGGCCGGACGGTTCCGCGCAGCAGGACCTGCCGCAAGGTATCGCGGGGCTGGACACTGCCCTGGGCCTGAGCCGCATGCTCGGCAAGAGGTCCCTGTATGTGGCCATGTTGCGGCGTTATGTGGCAGGCCAGCGCGATGTCTGCGCGCAAGTCCACCAGGCGCTGTCGATCGGGGACATGCCGGCGGCGGAACGCCTGGCGCACACGACCAAGGCCGTTTCCGCCAACATCGGCGCCACGGAGATACAGATCCTGGCCGCGGCACTGGAACAGTCGCTGAAGAACTACGACCCGCCGCTAGACGTGCAGCGGCGGCTGCGCGAACTCGACTCGCCGCTGGCCGCGCTCATCGCCGCGCTCGAGGCCCAATTGCCCGCGGACCAGGCCGCGGAAGTCGCAAACGCGTGAATCAACTGCAGTGCAGAAGCGCGTGCTGAGATGCCTCGCGCGCGAGTCATTTCCCAGGGGAAAATGGCTTCGCAGCTGTCCAGTTCCAAGTTAAAATTTCGCGATCCATTTCACAGCAAGGAGCGTAGCTTGGCAACCCCCACACAGCGTCAACCTGCCGAGATCACGCTTCGCCGGACCAAGGCGGAGGATATGCAATCGGTGGTCGCGCTGGACGCGAGCATCGTGGGTCATCCCCGCCATCTTTATTTCCAGCGCCGGCTCAAGGCGGCCCTTGCGCAGACCGAACGCCACGTCCAGTTTTCGGCGGAGCAGGACGGCAAGTTCGTCGGCTTCATCAAGGCGCGCAAGCAGCTGGGCGAATTCGGGCGGACGGAGCCGGCCTTGCTGCTGGAGTCGATTTCCGTCGCGCCCGGCGCGCAGCGCCGCGGCATCGGCGCGGCGCTGCTGGGCCGGCTCGAGAGCGAGGCCAAGCGCCTGGGCGTGCCCACCATCCGGACCACCGCAAGGTGGCGCGATCACGCGATCATGCAGTTCTTCGATGCCGCGGGCTTCCAGTTTTCGCGCAACATCGTGCTGGAATGCTCCGTGAACCGGAACCGGGTCACGGCACACGACGGCGACAAGACTCTCGCGCCGCCGCACCGCACGGGCTTTTCGGCCACCGAAGTCGACTACAGCCCGGCCACCGCGAACGATTTCGAGGCGCTGGCCCGCGACAGGTACGACATGCGCGTGCTCGAGGCGGGCGACATGGCCGACATCGTGCGGATCGACCAAAAGGTCGCGGGCCGCAAGCGCGAGGCCTACATCGGCGAGCTGATCGACGAGGCGATGAGCGATTCCGCCGTGCGCGTTTCGCTGGTGGCGCGGGTGGACGGCATCGCCGTGGGCTTCGTGATGGCACGTGCCGACTTCGGCGACTACGGCCGGGTGGAACCGGTGGCAGTGCTGGACACGATCGGCGTGGACCCGGACTTCGGGCACCGCGGCGTCGGCCATGCGCTGTTGTCGCAGCTTTTCGCCAACCTGCAGGCGCTCGGCGTCGAGCGCGTGGAGACGGTGGCTGCGCGCGAGAACTTCGCGCTGCTCGGGTTTTTCTACGACGCCGGCTTCGAGCAGTCTCAGCGGCTGTCGTTCGACAAACGGGTCGGCTGAAAAGTGGATCCCGGATCAAGTCCGGGATGACAACTCTACGCGGTGGCCGCGGCCTTGCGCCGGCCGGGGAAGGCCAGCGCTTCGGTCAGGAAATAGGCGGCCTGGGCGTACGACGTCGGGCACAGCGCGAAGCATTCCTGGCAGTCCCAGCACTCTTTCGCGGCAATCTCGGGAACGAAGGCGATCTCCCGGGTCGCGCCCCTGTTGACGAAATCCACCGCGTTCTTGCCCTTGACCTCGTCGCAGTAGCGCACGCACAGGCCGCACAGGATGCAGAACGACGGGTCCTTGTCGAAGCGGTTCGGGTCGGCGCGGTACTCCCGCGCCAGCTCGACCAGCTCGGGCGAGTTCGGCGCGTGGGCGAGCAGCTCCTCGAGGATGGTGCGGCGGATCTTGTCGACCCGCTCGGAGCGGGTGCGTACCACCAGGTCCTTGGCCACCGGATAGAGGCAGGAGACGACGTAGCTCTTGCGGCCGCGCGTCTCCACTTCCACCATGCACATGCGGCAGCCGCCGAACGCTTCCAGCTTCTCGTGATGGCACAGAGTCGGAATGTGGATCCCGGACGCACGTGCCGCCTGCAAGACGGTCATGTCGCCCGACGCCTTGACTTCCTTGCCGTCGATTTGCATAACGACATCGCTCATTTCGCTGCGCTCCCTACAACTTCGCCGCCCTTGACCTCGCTGCCGCGGCCGATCTGCGTTTCATACTCGTCCTTGAAGTAGCGCAGCATGCTCTTGAGCGGGTCGGCGGCGGTCTTGCCGAGCGCGCACAGGCAGGCGGCGCCGGTCACCTCGTTGAGGTCCTGCAGCCGCTCGATGTCGCCGTTGCGGCCCTTGCCCTTGGTGATGTTTTCCAGGACCTTCATGGTCTGCCACATCCCCTCCCGGCACGGCACGCACTTGCCGCAGGATTCGGTGGTCAGCCACTCGAGGAAATAGCGCGCCACCTCCACCATGTCGGTGTCCTCGTCCATCACCAGCAGTCCGCCGGCGCCGATCGGCGCGCCCAGCTTGGCCAGCTCATCGAAATCGAGCGGCGCATCGATCATGCTCGCGGGAATCGAGCCGCCCATGGGCCCGCCGAAATGCACCGCCTTGGCCGCCTTGCCTCCGGCGACGCCGCCGCCGATGTCGTAGACGATCGTGCGCAGCGGCGTGCCCATCGGCACTTCCACCACGCCGCTGTCGCGGACGTTGCCCGACAGGGACACGAGCTTGGTTCCCTTGCTGCCTGCGGTGCCTATGCTGGCGTACCAGTCGGCGCCGCGTTCGATGATCTGCGGCACGTTGGCCCAGGTCTCCACGTTGTTGAGGTTGCTCGGCTTGTCGCGGATGCCGGCGACCGACGTGCGGATGTACTTGGGCCGCGGCTCCGGCGGCAGGCCTTCGATGGAACGCATCAGCGCGCTCGATTCGCCCGAGACGAAGATGCCGACGTCGAAATGCAGCTCGACGTCGAAGTCGAAGCCCGAACCGAGGATGTTTTCGCCGAGCAGTCCGTATTCCCTGGCCTGCGCGAGCGCCTGCTCGATGTGCTTGACCAGTTGCGGCGAGTCGTGGCGGGTGTAGATGTAGCCTTGATGCGAGCCGATCGCGAAGGCGCCGATGATCAGGCCTTCCAGCACCTTGTGCGGATTGCCAGTGAACAGGGCCCGGTCCATGAAAGCGCCGGGCTCGCCTTCGTGGCCGTTGACGATCACGTACTTCTCGTCGCCGGCCGCGCTCTTGGCGGTTTCCCATTTCTGCCCGGCGGGGAAGCCGCCGCCGCCACGGCCGCGCAGATTGGCCTTCTTCACTTCGTCGACGATCTGGTCGGGCGTCATCTCGAACAGCGCCTTGGCCAGCGCCGCATAGCCGCCCACCGCAAGATAGTCGTCGATGCGCATCGGATCGATGCGGGTGTTGTCGCCGATCAGCAGGCGCGTCTGGTGCTTGTAGAACGGCACGTCCTTCATGTGGACGGCTTTCTCGCCGGTGTCCGGATGCGCATAGACCAGGCGCTCGACCACCTCGCCTTTGAGGGTGCGTTCGACGATCTCCGGGACGTCCTCGGGCTTGACCTCGAGGTAGCAGATCTCCTGCGGGTTGATGACGACGTTTGGTCCTTTTTCGCAGTAGCCGTGGCAGCCGGTGACGCGGACCTCGACGGGGGCGGCCGGGCCCAGCTTGCCAACTTCGGCCTGGAACGCGTTGGCAACCTGCAGGGAGTCGAGCCCGTGGCAGGCCGCGCCGGCGCAGACCGCGATGCAGGGCTTGGCGCTGTCGCGCGAAGAGAGGATTTGCGCGCGAAGCTGTTCCAGTTCGGCGGCGGAGGAAAGCCTGGTCATGTGTGCCGCTCCTTACGGATATTCCTTGAGTACTTCCTCGACCTTGGCGGGCGTCATGCGGGCGTGGTGCTTGCCGTTGACGATCACCTCGGGCCCGAGGCTGCAGGTGCCGAGGCAGGCGCCCGCCGCCAGGCTGAAGCGCCAGTTGGCGTCGGTCTCGCCGGCCTTGACGCCGGTGACGCGTTCCACCGCCTCCATCACCTGCTTGCCGCCGCGCAGGTGGCACGAGATGCCGTTGCACACGTGCACCTCGTTGCGGCCCTTGGGCGTCAGGCTGAAGGTCTTGTACATGGTGGCGATGCGCATCACCCGGCTGAAGGGTATTTCGAGCGCATCCGCAACCTGGTGCAGCACGTCGCGCGGCAGCCAATGATTCTCGTGCTGGATTTCCATCAGCACATGAATCAGGTTGCCGGCGTCGCCGCGGTGTTTCTCGATAATCTGGTCTAGCTGGGCCTTATCCATGGCTCTGATCCAATCGCAAATACTGTTCTACCGTCAGACCGCGGCCACGAGCGTCTGGCCGGATTCGAACTTGACCAAGCCGCGGTCGGTCAGGTGCTGCAGGTGGCGGGCGACCTCGGACGGGTCCAGGTCCAGGCTCTTCGTGATCTCGATCGCGGCCACCGGCTTCTTCCGCACGAAATCCATGATGCGGCTCATCACCAGCTTGTCCAGGATCAGCTCGTCGAACAGCGCGTCGAACTCCTTGCTGCCGAAGAACTTCTGATAGCCTTCCTCGGTGCGCACCGGGACGCGGAACCGTTCCCGCTCCACCAATTTGATGTAGGGCACGAGCCCCTCGGCGATCTCCAGCCTCGACGACAGCTCGGTGACCGGGACGCCTTCGGACGAGCCCAGCCGCCCCAGGCTTTTGATCTTGGCGGCGAAGTCGTTCATGATGTCCGCGAACCGGATGCCCTCGCCCGCCGAGACCCATTCCAGCCGCAGCCGGTCCGGGTTGACGCCCACCTTCTCGAGGATGCGCTTGGCCATCAGCACGTTGCCCATCGCGTCGTAGTTGCCCTCGGGGTTGTAGTGGCAGTCATTCAGGTGGCAACCGCCGACGAACACCCCGTCGGCCTTCTTGGCGAAGGTGCGGAAGATGAACTCCAGGTCGACCCGGCCCGAGCACATCAGGCGGATCACGCGCAGGTACGGCGGGTACTGGAAGCGCGACACGCCGCACAGGTCGGCGCCGCCGTAGCAGCACCAGTTGCACAGGAACCCGACGATGGTCGGCTTGTAATCGATTGCGGTAGCCATGTGAGTTCTCTTTCGTCAGCCCGCCAGCGCGGCTTCGATCTGGCCGAACACTTCGTCGTTGGTGTAATGCTTCAGCGACACCGCGCCGGTTGGGCACTTCGCGTTGCACAGGCCATCTCCCTTGCACAGCACGGCATTGATCGTGGCCTTCTTGCCGCGCGGGGTGTCGTGAAAGTCGATCGCGCCATAGGTGCAGGCCGTGATGCACGCCCCGCATGAAACGCAGGCGCTCTCGTTGACCTCGCACACCGAGCCGGAAGCGACGACCGTGTCGTGAGTGAGCAGCGTGAGGGCCCGGCCGGCCGCGCCGTAGGCCTGGCTGATCACTTCGGACAGGTGCTTGGGATACTGGGCCGTGCCGCACAGGTAGACGCCTTCGGCGGCGAAATCCACCGGCCGCAGTTTCGCGTGCGCTTCCTGGAAGAAACCGTCCGGTCCGAGCGGCACCTTGAACAGGCGCGCCGTGTCGTCGCTGCCGGCCGACGGAATGACCGCGGCGGCCAGCACGATGGTGTCGGCGTCGAGCTCCAGGCGCTTGCCCAGGATCGGATCGGTCGCGCTGACTTTCAAAACGGTGCGGCCGCCCTCCTGAACCGATTCCACCAGCGGCTTGTCCTGCGGCTCGTAGCGGATGAACTTGACATCCTGGCTCGAGGCTTCGCGGTAGTAGTCCTCGTTGAAGCCGTACGTTCGCATGTCGCGGAACAGCACGTAGATGTCGACGTCCTTGTTGACGGACTTGAGCTTGAGCGCATTCTTCATCGCGCCGCTGCAGCACACGCGCGAACAGTAGTTTCGGTCCTCCTGGCGGCAGCCGACGCACTGGATCATGACCACGCTCTGCGCCTTGCGCAGCTGCTCGTCGCCGCCGACGATTTTCTCCTCCAGCTCGAGCTGGGTCATGACACGGGCATCCTGTCCATACAGGTATTCGGTCGGCTTGTACTCGTCGGCGCCGGTGGCGATGATGGCGGCGCCGTGCTTGATCTCCTGCACCCGGCCGCCCTTGGATTTCACCTTGGTGGTGAAGTTGCCGACGTAGCCATCTACGCTGGTGATCGTGGCATCGGTCATCACCCGGATCAGCTGGTGCCGATAGGTGCGCTTCTTGAGGTCCTTCAGCCACGGCTGCACGTCCAGCCCTTCGACCGTGAAGTGGATGCGGCGCGCCATGCCGCCGAGGTCGGACGCCCTCTCGATGAGGTAGGTCTGGAAGCCCTGCTCGGCCAGCGTGAGGGCGCTGGTCATGCCGGCGACGCCGCCGCCCACCACCAGCGCGGCCTTGTTCACCGGCAGCGCGAATTCATCGAGCGGCTCCAGCAGGCTGGCCCGCGCCACCGACATGCGCACGATGTCCTTGGCCTTCCTGGTGGCCTCCGTCTGTTCCTTGGAATGGACCCACGAGCAATGCTCGCGGATGTTCGCCATGTCGAAGAAGTACTGGTTGATGCCGGCCTCGCGCAGGGTGTCGCGAAACAGCGGCTCGTGCGTCCGGGGCGTGCACGCGGCCACCACCACCCGGTTCAGGCCCTTTGCCTTGACTGTGTCGCCGATCGCCTTGGCGGTATTGGTCGCGCAGGCGAACAGGCTCTCTTCGACATGGACCACGTTGGGCAGCTTGCTGGCGTATTCGGCGACCCCTGGCACGTCCACCACACGGCCGATGTTGGCGCCGCAGCGGCAGACGAAAACACCGACCTTCGGCTCTTCCTGGGTGACGTCCTTCTCGATCGGGTAGACCCGTTCGGTGCTGAGGCGCCCGCGCCTGGCCTTGAGCAGCTGGCCGGACAGCGCTCCGGCGGCGCTGGCGGTCATGACGGCTTCGGGGATGTCCATCGGCCCGCGGAACGCGCCGCTGATGAACACGCCCGGACGGGTGGTCTCGATCGGGTTCACCGGGTTGACCTTGCAGAAACCCTGCGGCCCGAGTTCGATGCCGAACATCTGGCCGAACCGCTGCGCATCGCGCGGCGGATTCAGCCCGACCGACAGCACCACCAGTTCGAATTCCTCTTCCTTGACGCCGCCATCGGTCGTGGCATAGCGGACCTTGACGTTCTTGGTGACCGGATCTTCCCCGCCGATGGACACGTAGCTGCGGATGAACTGCACGCCGGGCAGCCGCTCCGCGCGCTGGTAGAAGCGCTCGAAGTCCTTGCCGTAGGAGCGGATGTCGTTGTGGAAGATGGTCGCTTCCATCTCCGGCAGGTGATCTTTGGCCAGGATCACCTGCTTTTGCGTGTACGAGCAGCACACCGCGGAGCAATAGGTGTTGCCGCCGGGATTGATCTGCCGGGAACCGACGCAGTGGATCCAGGCGATTTTCTGCGGATGGCTCTTGTCGGACGGGCGCAGGATCTGCCCTTCGTGCGGGCCGGTGGCACACAGCAGCCGCTCGAAGTCCAGGCTGGTGACGACGTTCTCGTAGGTTCCGTAGCCGTAGTCGCCGCGAATCTTCGGGTCGAACGTCTCGAATCCGGGCGACAGCACGATCGCCCCGACCTTGATTTCGACTTTCTCGGGCGTCTGGTTGAAGTTGATGGCGTCGTTTTCGCACACGCCCTTGCAGATCGAGCAGGTCTTGTCCTTCAGGTACAGGCAGGTGTCGTCGATGTACGTCACCAGTGGCACGGCCTGCGAGAAGTAGATGTGCACCGCCTTGTTGAGCGACAGGTTCTGGTTGAACGGGTCGGGAATCTTCACCGGGCAGTACTCGACACAGACCGTGCAGCCGGTGCACTTGTCCTCGTCGATGTAGCGCGGCTTCTTGTTGAGCGTGACCGTGAAGTTGCCGGCGGTCCCTTCCACGCCGACGACCTCGGTGTACGTCATCAGCTCGATGTTGGGGTGCCGGTCGCACTCGATGAACTTGGGCGACTCGATGCACATCGAGCAATCGTTCGTCGGGAACGTCTTGTCCAGCTGGGCCATCTTCCCGCCGATGGTGGGCGTCTTTTCGATCAGGTAGACCTTGAAGCCTGCTGTGGCCAGGTCGAGCGCGGCCTGGATGCCGCTGATGCCGCCGCCCACGACCATCACGTCGCCGCGCTGATCGTCACCTGGACGCAGCGTTTTCTGGCTGATCACGTCGTGTGCGTGTTCCATTGACCGTTCTAAGGCGTGTGTCACGTCATGTTCCTCGTCTTAGGGGCCTAGAGGGCTTCCCGGATGATTTCGGTGATGTCCTTGACCTCGATCGCATCGCCGCCGGCCACGTTCAACCGGCTGTCCTCGAAGTTGGTGATGCAGTACGGGCAAGCGGTCACGATGACCTGCGCGCCCACGCCGATCGCCTGGCCCAGCCTCAGGTCGGCAAAGCGTTCGCCCTTGGGCGTTTCCATCCAGATCCGCCCGCCGCCGCCGCCGCAGCAGAAGCTGTCCTTGCGCGACTCGGTCATCTCGTTCAGGGTCAGGCCGGGCACGCTCTTCAGTGCTTCGCGCGGCTCGTCGTAGACGCCGTTGTGCCGCCCGAGGTAGCACGGGTCGTGATAGGTCACGGTCTTGGCTACCTCGGTCTTGAGCTGGAGCCGGCCTTCCGCGATCAGGCTGTGCAGCAGCTGCGAGATGTGGACCACCTCGAAGTTCACCATGAACTCGGGATATTCGTTGGTGTAGCTGTGATAGCAGTGGGGCGAGGACACCAGGACCTTCTTCACCCCGCGGCCGACCAATGCGCTGATGTTCTGCCGCGCCAGGCTCTTGAACAGCGCTTCGTCGCCGGTCTTGCGGATGCTCTCGCCGCAGCAGCTTTCCTGCGTGCCCAGGATGCCGAAGTCGACCCCGGCCTTGTTCAGGATCTCGACGGTGGCCCGGGCGATTTTCTTCGCGCGCGGGTCGTACGAGAGATAGCAACCGGGCAGGTACAGGAACTCCATGCCTTCGGTGAACTCTTTCACCCCCAGGCCGTCGGCCCACTTGGTGCGCTTGGCACGGTCTTCGCCGAACGGGTTGCCCTCGGCGCGCAGGCTGGCAGCCACGGCGCGGATCGGCTGCACGGCGTGCGGAAACACGTCGTACTCGGTGGCGATCCTGCGCAGGGCAACGCCGGACTCGATCTGCTTGACCCCGCGCGGGCAGACCTGCGGGCACTTGCCGCAAGTCGTGCAGCGCCAGATGTCTTCGCTCTCGATCTCGGTCAGGCCGAAGGTCGCTTCGCGCACCAGCTTGCGCATGCTGAAGTTGCGCACCTTGTTCCACGGGCACACCGTATCGCACATGCCGCACTGGTAGCAGTACTTGAACGCATCGCCGCCGCTCGCCTTGATGGCGTCGACGATTTCCTTCTGGGGGACGACTGTCTCCATATTCATCCCCTAGGATTTCGACATTCTGGCGACGGCGTCCAGCAACTGCTGCAGGCCGTGCTTGTCGACGAGGGCTTCTACGCCGATCTCGACGTCGGAAGGGCTCGGCTCCGGCTCTTCCACTTCCTCTTCGCGCTCTTCGAAGATCAATGCGTCGTTGATGCACCACTCCACGCACTTGGGCTTCTCGAGCGCCGGCTCGTCCTCGCACATGTCGCATTTCAGCGGCAGGCCGGAATCGGGTTCCTTGAACAGGTCCCGCGAAGGACAGGACGCGCGGCAGAAATCGCACTCGTTGTATTTCTTGCCTTCGATGATGTAGGTGTCGCGGCCGGTGCATTCCGCCGCCGTGTATTCACCGGCATAGACCGGAAGGTAGATGTCGCGCAGCGGGTCGCGCACCACCCGGATGCGCGAACGCGCCGGGTTGTTGCTGCTGTACTTCGGCGAGGCGTGGAACAGCGAGCAGATGACCTCGCAGGCCCGGCAGCCGTTGCACTTGTCGACGTTGATCGTGATCGACTTGATGGTCTTCTTAATCTTGGCCATGGCTGATGATTCCTCGCTGCTCCAGGTCTTCGGCGACGCAATCCAGGTCCAGTTCGCGAAGCGATTCCGCCGTAGGTATGCCGTTGCTGTTCCAGCCCTTGAGCTTGTAGTAGGCGTCCAGCAGGTTCTTTTCCAGCTCGGGGAAGCGCTTCTTCCAGTGGTCTTCGGGCGGCTTGTCGTCGGCACGCCGCATGCCCCGTCTCACGTTGATGGCGCGCAGCAACGTGCGGTTGCGCGTGGCCGCCTTCCACAGTTCCGCTTCGTCGAATTCGAAGCCGGTCCCGGCCGACACGAACTTCGGGAAGTTGTGGATGTGATAGGGGGGCTTGAGCGGGAAGGACGAGAGCCCGGCGCACACGCCGAGGGCGTCGTCGATGTAGTGCATCTTTTCCTGCCAGTCGACGATGTCGCAGCTGGCCTCGATGGTCGGATACAGCGGGTTGGAATTCTCTCCGCGCGGCTCCCAGTCCAGCAGGTACTTCTTGAACTTGTCGTCGGGCACTTGAATCCAGTCCTTGACGAACGCTTCGCGCTCTTCCATGGTCGCAAACGGCCCCTGCGGAAACTGGCCCTCGATCTGGGTGATGTTGATCTTCTCCCCGGTCGAGTACATCAGGTAGTAGACCGGGTTGAGCATGCCCAGCTTGAGCGGCAGCTGCTCGTGTTTCTTGATCGTGTTGTGATCGAACTTCTCGGCGCCTTTGCCGATGCGCCTGGCCGCCCAGTACACGCCGTCGGCGAGCACGTCGCCGATGCCTTCACGCCGGACGATGCGGTCGAGCAGCCAGAAGAAGCGGCCCTCAACGTCCGCCGGCATGCCCGGGAAATCCGCGTCGGTGAGGATACCGGCCTCGAGCAGCTCGAGCGCAAACGCCATGACTTGCGGGGTCGAGAAGCCATCCACGCCGTATTCGGTCGCGCGCTGGGCGATCCTGAAGCCGAACTCCAGGTCCGAGTACGCGGCCATGGTGTAAGTGAGCTTGGAATAGCACTTCATCATGTACGTTGGCTGACCCGGCACCGTGATCGTTGCCCCGCACTTCATCGGGCAGTTGTAGCAACTGATCAGGCGGGTGCGCACGCTCTCTTGCGTCGCGCGCCATTTCTCCTCGATTTCGTTGGTCCAGAAGTCCTTGCGCCGGGTGCGCGCGTTGCCCCACATGAAACTGGTGGTGTGCCACTGCTCGTCGTGGATCGCCATCTCCTGGGGCGAACCGAGCCCCTGCAGGATGGGGGGGACACCGGGAATCGGATGATCCGCGCGGAACTTGATGTACTTCAGCACGTCGTCGCACAGGCCGATGTACTCGGCCGGCCGGGCGACGTTGACGTCCTTGGTGCCGCGGACGACGATCGCCTTCAGCCCCTTGTCGCCCATCACGGCGCCGATGCCGCCGCGGCTGGCGCTGGACCGGCCTTGCTCGATCGACGCGTAGAAGACCCTGTTCTCGCCGGCCATGCCGATGGCGGCGACTTGCGCTTCGGGTTCCTTGAGTTCCGCCCGCAGGCATTCGGCGGTTTCGATGGCGCCCTTGCCGCGCAGGTGAGACGCGTCGCGGATCTCGACCTTGTCGTTGTTGATCCAGAGATAGACCAGTTCGGGCGACTTGCCGCGAAGGATGACCTTGTCGTAACCGGCATGCTTGAGCTCAGGCGCCCAGAACCCGCCCATCATCGAATAAGCGTGCAACTGGGTTTGCGGAGAAAAGGTCGAGACGATCGTGCGATTGCAACCCGGCGCGGCAGTACCGCAGAGCAGGCCCGTCGCGAAGATCAACAGGTTGTCTTCCGAGAAAGCGTCGGTGTCGGGCGGAACCCTGTCCCACAATATCCTGGCGCTGGTACCGAGTCCTCCCAGATGCAGCTTGGTCAGTTCGAGGTCGGATTCGACCCGGTCGATGCTGCCGTGGGAAAGATCGATTTCCAGGTTAAACCCTGTTTCTGCGTAGCGCATCTGCTTGGTCCTTCAGTGGAAATCCATGCCCAATTGCCCGTGTCCCGCGGCTAATTGGTATTCACGTACCATTTGGCGTATTTACGCGTTCCGCGTCAATTGATCTCTGTCAAACCTATGAACATTCGCGCCTAAGTTGAGCGACGCGCTCGGGTATGCCCCGGCAGAATCGATTCCCAAGTAGGGTACGTGAACCCCCCACAGGAACCGACGATGAACGAGGTGCGAAAACTCTTGGAGTCCCGTTTTCCCGGACTTCACGCGCGCATCGAACAGTCGCTCGTCGAGTCCGAGAAGCGATTCAACCGGCAAACCAAACAGCCGTCCTCGCAGTTCCTGCTGGAGCATACGCAGCACACCGCGGCCATCGCCCACAAGCTCGCGCTGGCGGAGGGAATCGATCCGTTTCTTCCCGTGCTGGTCGCGCTGTACCACGATGCCGGCAAATTCCATGAGGGTGAGTACCACAATGACAATGTGCCGGAAGAGGAGCACGCCGCATTGCTGGCCGAATCCATGCTTGCCGAGCACGGCGTCGAGGACGCCGACATCGACGCCGTGATGCAGGCGCTGCGCGGCCTGTACGACGACCGGCTGGAGTGTGCCGAGGCGTCGCGCATCGTGCAGGACGCGGACCGGCTCGACAAGCTCGGGGCATTGGGCGTGAGCGCCTTTTTCACCAAGGCGACGCTGCGCGGACGCGGCCTCGTCGACGCCCTGGTGCAGTCACTCAGCCGCGAATTGACATATGCGCTTGCCGCGCCGCGATCGATGTTCACCGAATCCGGCAGAACGCTTGCGCGCTGGCAGTCGGCCAAGACCGTCGCCTTCTTCGACGATCTCCTGAGCGATCTCGAAAACTGCGGCATCGCCGCGTTCGAACGCCGCACGCTCGTCGTCGAAGGGGATTTCCGTACCCGTGACGGCGCATGCGTGAACAAGACCGAAGTGACGATCGTCATGCCTGCCGCCTGTCCGGATTGCGAAGCGCCGATCGGCCTCACGCACCGGCGCGAGCGCGGCGTGAAATGCGAGACGCTCAAAGCGCGCCTCGCCTGCAAGGCCTGCGATTACAAGCGGGAAATATCCTTTTGCCTGCCGGTGTTCGCCTGAGGCGTGCCGTGCGAGAGGTCAACAGATGAAATACGCAGAAACAGGGTTCAACCTGGAGATCGACCTGTCGACGGGCCGCATCGCCAAGGTGGAGACCGACCCGATGGACACCGAACTCTATCTCGGGGGGCAAGGCATCGCAGCCAAGATCCTGTTCGAAAGAGTTCCACCGGACACCGATCCGTTCTCTCCGGACAATTTGCTCATCTTCAGCACCGGTCTGCTGAACGGCACGCCGGCGCCGGGCGCCAACCGCACGGTGGTGAACACCTTCTCTCCGCAAACCAACCTGATGTCGCATTCCCTGTTTGGGGGCTTCTTCGGACCGGAGCTGAAATTCGCCGGCTATGACCGCATCATCATCCGCGGCAAGGCGCCCGACCTGGTCTACCTGTACATCCACAACGACAAGGTCGAGATCCGCGATGCCACGCACCTGCGCGGCAAAGGCACCACCGAAACGCAAGACCTGCTGAAAAAGGAACTGGACGACCAGCGCTTCCAGGTGGCGGCGATCGGCCTGGCCGGCGAGAACCGCGTCTACATGGCTTCCATCGACCACAACCACGCCAGCGCGTCGCGCGGCGTCGGAGTGATCATGGGCGACAAGCGCCTGAAGGCGATTGCCGTGCGCGGCACCCGCGACCTCAATATCGCCCGGCCGGCCGAGCTGTTCGAGCTGACCCAGGCGCTGCACAAGATGATGGGCGAAACCGACGGCAACGGCGACTGGATGGCCGTCGACGAGGACGACAGCTTCCACCACAACCATTTCGCCTGGGGCAACGCCCGCACGCGCAGGAAGAACTACTGGAGCGACGAGCTGCAGGAGCGCTGGACGAAGTGGAAGTACGACCACATGGACCGGCAGACCGGCTGCTTCAACTGCCCCAAGAAATGCCGCAACGTGATGAGCTGGCCGGGGCGGCCGCGCTTTGGCTACAAGTGCTTCGGCAAGGACACCTACCACATGGCGGCGTTCCTGGAGCTGGACTTCACTTATGAAATCCT
>DATNCB010000524.1:0-1474 GCA_035571715.1 Ramlibacter sp. | reverse complement strand
GGACGTGTTGCTGCATTTTCGGGTGCAGGACACGGGCATCGGGCTCACGCCCGAGCAGCGCGGGCGGCTGTTCCAGAGTTTTTCGCAGGCCGACGCTTCCACCACCCGCCGCTTCGGGGGCACCGGGCTGGGCCTGGCGATTTGCAAGCGGCTGGCCGAGCTGATGGGCGGCGAAGTGGGCGTGGAAAGCGAACTGGGCAAGGGCAGCACCTTCTGGTTCAGCGCCCGTCTGGGCATCGGGGCTGCGCCCCGGCGGGAAATGCTGCCCAGCCGCGACCTGCGCGGCCGCCGTGCGCTGGTGGTGGACGACAGCGACCACGCGCGCGCCGTCATCATCGACATGCTCGAGGGCATGACGTTCCTGGTCAGCGAAGCCTCTTCGGGCTCGGCGGCAATCGACGAAGTGCGCCGGGCGGCCGATAGCGGGAGTCCCTACGACGTCGTCTACCTGGACTGGCGTATGCCCGGCATGGACGGCATGGAAACGGCGCGCGGCATCCGGTCGCTGGGGCTGGCATCGCCGCCGATGTTTCTGATGGTGACGGCCTATGGCCGCGAAGAAGTTCTGAAGGAAGCCGAGGGCGCGGGGATCCAGAACGTGCTCATCAAGCCAGTCAGCGCTTCGATCCTGTTCGACAGCACCATGAATGTGCTAGGTGGGCGCACGGGTGAGCCGTGGGCCGTGGATGCGCCCAGGCGCGCGGCCGACCACCGGCTGGCCGCCCTGGGCGGCGCGCGAATTCTGCTGGTCGAGGACAACGAGATCAACCAGCAGGTGGCTCGAGAACTGCTGGAAGACGCAGGCTTGGTGGTCGAAGTCGCCGACAACGGCCAGATCGCGCTCGATTTGGCCCAAAAGGCCAGTTTCGACCTGGTATTCATGGACATGCAGATGCCCGTGATGGACGGCCTGACGGCCACACGCGAAATGCGCAAGCTGCAGCCGCTGGCGAATCTGCCTGTCGTGGCCATGACCGCCAATGCCATGGAACAGGACCGCCGCCGTTGCATGGAAGCGGGTATGAACGACTTCCTGGTCAAGCCGATCGATCCGCACGACATGCAATCCATCCTGCTGCGATGGGTTCGCCCGCGGCGAGCCGGTGCGGCAGCCATTGTTGCGGCCAAACCGCCTGCGCGGGCGACCGGTACGCCCGCCGCATTGGAAAGCGATCTGCCCGTAGGGATCCCGGGATTGGACACGGCGCTGGGGCTTGGCCGCATGATGGGCAAGAAAACCCTGTACCTGGCGATGCTGCGCCGCTATGCCGCGGGGCAACGCAGCGTCGGCATCGAGATAAGGCAGGCGCTAGCGGCGGGCGATCGGTCCACGGCCGAGCGGCTCGCGCACACCACCAAGGGGGTTTCGGGCAATATCGGCGCAACCTTGGTGCAGGATCGCGCCGCAGCGCTGGAAGCAGCGATCCGGGCCAACCGCGGAGCGTGCGACATAGAACAACTGCTGGGCGAACTC
>DATNCB010000523.1:0-5127 GCA_035571715.1 Ramlibacter sp. | reverse complement strand
CAGGCGCATTAATATGAGCGCTCGACATGAACGCCCTCCATATGCCCCTGCAAGTAAGGGTCCAACGACTTCCCGAATTCACCTCGGTGAAGGTCAGCGGCCCGGCGACGCTGGCGGATTTTGTCGCCTTCATCGCCGAGTTTGGTGCCGAGACCCACCGCCACGGCGACAAGCGCGTGCTGGTCGACCTGCTCGAGGTTCAGAACAAGTTCAAGTTCACCGACCATTTCCAGATCGGCGAGGCGGCTGCCAGGGAATTGAAGCACCTGGAGCGGCTCGCCTCGGTCGTGCCCGCCAGCCAGATCACGCGCACCAGCGAAAAGGTCGCGGTCAGGCAAGGCCTGCAGCTGCGCGTCTTCACCTCGATGAACGAGGCGATCCGCTGGCTGCGAGACCCGGCGCCACAACCGGCTGCGTTACGTTAGAAAACGCCTCGCGGGCACGCCAATTGCCTCGTAGCGAATGCGCACCTTCGCGCTTGTTTACGAGGATTTATTTATGCCCCTCAAAATCAACACACGTCCCATCATCTTGCTGAGCCTGTCGCTTGCCGTGCTGGCCGGCTGCCAGTCCACTGCCCGTACGACGAGCACCACCTCGACGACGGACACGACGACGCAGAAACGCAGTGCTGCCAGTAGCGGCATGGGCGCTGCGGGCACCACCGGCACCAACGCCGACCCCACTACGTCCGCCCCCGGCCCTGCCGGCAGCGGCGGCTCCGGCCCCGGCACCACGTCGGGCGCCGGCGGCTCCACCGGCGCCAGCCCGAGTGGCGGCGGTGCGGGCACCAGTCCGGGCACTGGCTCCGGCGCTGCCCCGGCGCAGTAGTTGTTGACATAGTGACACAGCCAATCGCTCGCGGCTGAGCGATTCCGCCCAGGCAATCGCGATACGTGACTGCCCATCGCTCGGGCAGGGCGTATCGCTGTGTTCCGTAAATTCGACAAGAACGCGGTCGTTACCGGCCCTGCTTCGTAACGAAGCCAATCACCAACCCCTCGGCCGTGACCGTGATATCGCCCGGCTGCAGCCCCATGGTGTCGGCCAGGGCAAGATCGCGTGGACTCAACCGATGAAGCACGACTTCGAGCAGCGCCTGCTCCGCCAATGCTTGCCCATAAGCCTGCAGCAGCTGAAGCGTTTGTGGTGGCAGGCCGGCCAAGCGAAATGAATGCGCGCGAAGCTCATGGGCGCGGATCGACTGGTCGCTCGGCTCGTAGCGCAGCGCGAAGTCCACATCGAAGCTTCCGCGGTAACTGCGCCGCAGTGCCGGACCTGCCGCGTCGAGCACCATCTCGCTGGCAAGCCGGTTCAGTTCGGGCAATAGCCGCAAGCGCGGCGCCTCGAGCTCGAGGTTGAACAGGTTGCCCACCGGATAGCGCGCCGGAAAACGCCCGGCGATCACCCGCTGCAGTTGCTCGATGGACACCTTGTAGACAGGCTGGTCCGACGCGCGAGACGAGGCGCAGCCAAGCGCTGCCGATGCCACAAATGCGGCCGCACCGAGGATCGATCTGCGCTTCATTGGCCGATTCTGCGCGCGGCCTCGATCACGCGCATCGGGCAATGGCGGACAATCGCCGCCATGACCGACCGCAGCACAGCGGAAGCGCCGCTGCTGCCGCGCACCGACGCCACCATCATCCTGCTGTCCTGCGCCGCCTTTTGCAGCGGCGCAGGGCTTCGCATCTGCGACGCCCTGCTGCCTCGCATCGCCCACGACTTCGATCGCACGACCGGTGCGGCGGGCCAGGTCATCATCAGCTTCTCGGTCGCCTATGGCCTGATGCAACTGCTGTTCGGTCCCCTGGGAGACCGCTACGGCAAGGCGCGGCTGGTCTACGTCGCCCTGTTCGGATGTGCCGCGGGCTCACTGGCTTCGGCATTCGCGCCGGGGTTCCAGGCGCTGCTCTTGACCCGCGCCGCCTGGGGCATGTCGGCGGCAGGCGTGATTCCGCTGGCAATGGCATGGATCGGCGACACCGTCCCCTACGAGCAGCGCCAGGCGACGCTGGCCCGCCTTCTCACCGGCACGCTGTCCGGAATGATGGCCGGCCAACTCGGTGGCGGCCTGTTCGCCGATTCGGCGCCGGGCTGGCGCGGGGCATTCCTTGCGCTGGGCGCTGCCTACGCCGTCGTGGCGTTGCTGCTGCTGATCCGCGTGCGCAACACGCCGCCGCCCGCGGTGCCGCCGGTTTATACGCGTGTTGGATTTGTCACCCAATTGCGCTCCGTGCTGCAAGTGCCGTGGGCGCGCCTGGTGCTGTTCGCGGTCTTCGTCGAAGGCGCCTTCCTGCTGGGCCCGCTCGCGTATCTGCCCGCGTCTATCCACCTGCGCTTCGGCCTCACGCTCGCCGCGTCGTCGGCACTGATTGCGCTGTATGCCATCGGCGGACTGGTGTATGCGATCGCAGCGCGCCGGATCGTCCCCAGGCTGGGCGAGCGGCGCATGGTGCTGGTGGGCGGCCTGCTGATGGGCGGCGGCTTCCTGGCGTGGCTGCTATCGCCGCTGTGGGCGTTGGCCGGCCCGATCGCGCTGCTGGTGGGCTTCGGCACTTACCTGTACCACAACACACTGCAGACCCACGCCACGCAGATGGCGCCCGCGATGCGTGCAACCGCGGTGGCGCTGTTCGCTTTCTGCCTGTTCGTCGGCCAGGCCATCGGCGTCACGGCCGCGGGCTACGCTTTCGATCATTGGGGGCGCGTTCCGCTATTGCTCGCGCCCGCTTTGGCGCTGGCGCTGGCGGGCTGGTGGTTTGCGCGGGCGCTGCAGCGCCGGGAGCAAGCCTAGGGAAGCTCTGAACAAGTCACAGCACTTGTTCAGAGCTTCCCTAATGCTTCGGACTTGCAGGTAAACCCTTCCTCCACCTCGGCTTGCTGTTGAGCCCACACGCGGACGAGAAGCTGTCCTACAGCCGAGGTGCGGCCATCTTTCTAGCATGGCAGCTCTTCACTCCAGGAGGAACCATGGTGAGCGAAGACGTCAAGGAAAAATCGAAGATCGATGCACAGGCCGCCGGCCATGAACGTGAAATCGAGCAATGGGCGAAGACGCTGGGTATCACGCCCGGGCGCCTCAAACAGGCCATATCGGTGGTGGGAATCACGCCCAAAAAGATCCGCGAGTACCTGAGAAACAACCGGTAGCCGCAACCGGTCGTTGCGCGCGCAATCGTATGGATGAGCTCGAGCCGCGGCCCGAGCTGGAGCTCATGCGCGTGCCCTTTCTTTAGTCCTTTCTTGCACAAACTCCAGGCTTCGGACGCTACAATAAATCAAGGAAGGCGGACGGCGGGCTCGAATGAAAATCATCTGCCCAGCCACGCGCCCTGCACGGGCTGCGCAGAGAGGAATACAAGTACCCCGGACCATGGCCGAACCCAATTATGAAAACCTGTTCAAGAGTTTGCCCGGGTCGTACCTGGTTCTCGAGCCGAGCCTGCGGATCGTGGCGGCAAGCGATGCCTACCTGAGCACCACATCGACCGAACGCTCCGACCTCGTCGGGCGCTTCCTGTTCGACGTTTTTCCGCGCAATCACGATTACCTTTCCGCCGATGCCATCCGTGATATAGGTGCGTCCATCGACCGCGTGCTGCAAAGCGGGGTCGCGGATTCCATGGCCGTGCAGCGCGACGAGATGCGCCGGCCCGAATCCGAAGGCGGTGGAGTCGATTTCCGATACTGGAGCCCATCGAATTCACCCATCCTCGGGCCCGACGGCTCGGTCGCGTACATCATCCACAGTATCGAGAACGTCACCGAACTGATCCGCTTGAAAGAACAAGGCCGCGAGCAGGCCAGCTTGACGCGGGAGTTGCGTGATCGTGCGGACCGCATGGATGCCGATCTCAAAGCACGGTCGCGCGAAGTGGCCGAAGTCGGCCGGCAGCTCAAACTCGCGAACGAGCAACTGGGCCGGTTCTATGAAAAGAGCCTGGACGAGGTCAAGAGCCAGTTCTTCGACAAGTTGAGCGACGAACTGCGAACACCGCTGACGCTGATCCTCGGCCCGCTGGAACGGCTATTGGACGGTCCGGGGCTGGACCCCGCCGCCCGTAAAGCCCTGAGCGGTGTGCAACGAAGCGCCCGCACGCTCCAGCGCCACGTCGGCGACTTGTTCGACATCTCCAACCTGAACGCAGGGCACATGGGCCTGCAATACGCTCGCGCCGACCTCGGTTCGCTTGCGCGGCGAGTGGCCTCGTATTTCGAAACTGCGGCGGCTGAGCGCGATATACGCTACGAAGTGAACACGCCGCAGGTCCTGCGCGCCGAAGTGGACACCGAAAAAGTCGAACGCATGCTGCTCAACGTGTTGTCGAATGCCTTCAAGTTCACGCCCGACGCAGGACACATACGGCTGGGCCTGAGCGAGCTGGGTGGGCGCGCCCGGATCACGATCGAGGATAACGGGCCGGGCGTACCGGAGCCGCTTCGTGCAGCCATCTTCGACCGGTTTCGCCAGGGCGAAGATCGGGCGGCGCGACCGCATGGCGGCACCGGGCTGGGCCTGGCGATCGTGCGCGAATTCACCACGTTGCATGGCGGATCGGCGGGCGTGGACGCGGCGCCGCTGGGAGGCACGCTAGTTACGATCGAGCTACCGCTGGCCGCGCCGGCAGGCGCAGCGCTGGCCGAAGCAGCCTCGCCGGATGGCCAAAGCGCCCGCCAGGTAGTGGACGAATTGGCACAGCGGGAAATTCCCACGCGCGAAATCCCCATCCCTGCGGACGTCGAGGCACCTCACATCCTGATCGTGCACGACCACCCCGATGTCAGCGCGTTTCTGGCCGAGTCGCTGGGGCGGCACTACTGGATCAGCCGCGCGTCCAGCGGCCGCGAAGGGATCCAGAAAGCCCTGCTGCCCGACCGGCCCGACCTGATCATTGCCGACGTGACGATGGCCGACATGAGCGGCCCCGACATGGTCGGTGAATTGCGCCGCCACGGCACGCTCGAGGACGTGCCCATCGTCATGTTGACCGCCAAGGCCGACGATGCGCTGCGGCTGCAACTGCTGCGCGAAGGCATACAGGATTACCTGCTCAAGCCGTTCTCGGTGGACGAGCTGCTCGCCCGCGTACAAAGCCTGCTGGCCCGATGGAAGCGCACGGGACA
>DATNCB010000522.1:0-3167 GCA_035571715.1 Ramlibacter sp. | reverse complement strand
ATCATGAATCCGACCCAGGACGTGCTGGAGCAGCGCCTGGCCGCGCTCGAAGGCGGGGTCGCCGCGCTCGCCATGGCTTCGGGCATGGCCGCCATCACGGCCTCGATCCAGACCATCGCCGAAACCGGCGACAACATCGTTTCATCGAGCACGCTGTATGGCGGCACCTACAACCTGTTTGCCCACACCTTCCCGCAACAGGGCATCGAGGTGCGCTTTGCCGATCCGTCCAAGCCGGAGTGCCTCGCCGCGCTGATCGATGCGCGAACCAAGGCGGTCTTCTGTGAATCGATCGGCAACCCCCTGGGCAACGTGACGGACATCGCCGCGCTGGCCCAGGTCGCCCATGACCACGGCGTGCCGCTGATCGTCGACAACACCGTACCCAGCCCCTACCTGTGCCGTCCGTTCAAACACGGCGCCGACATCGTCGTGCATTCGCTGACCAAGTATCTCGGCGGCCATGGCAACAGCGTCGGCGGCGCGATCGTGGACAGCGGCAAGTTTCCCTGGGCCGCGCACAAGGCGCGCTTCAGGCGGCTGAACGAACCCGACGTCAGCTACCACGGCGTTGTCTGCACCGAGGCATTCGGCCCGGCGGCTTATATCGGACGTGCCCGCGTGGTGCCGCTGCGCAACATGGGCGGAGCGATTTCGCCCTTCAATGCCTGGCTCATCTTGCAGGGCATCGAAACGCTGGCGCTGCGCATGGATCGGATCTGCGACAACGCGCTGGCCGTGGCGAAACACCTGAAAGCCAGCCCCAAGGTCACGTGGGTGAACTATGCCGGCTTGCCGGAACACGCGCAGAACGCGCTGGCCCGAAGGTACCTGGGCGGGCGCGCCTCGGGCATCCTGACCTTCGGCATCGAAGGCGGGCGCAAATCCGGCGAGCGCTTCCTCGACGCGCTCAAACTGTTCACGCGGCTGGTCAACATCGGGGACGTGCGCTCGCTGGCCACGCACCCGGCTTCCACCACGCACCGCCAGCTGGCGGCCGACGAGCTGGCCAAAGCTGGCGTGTCGGAAGAGACCGTGCGGCTCTCGGTGGGCATCGAGCACATCGACGATCTGCGGGCCGACCTGGAACAGGCGCTGGCGGCTGCCTGATGGGCACGGGCCGAGTGCTGGCCGGAGCCTCGCCCGCTAGAATTTCCGTGCATCATCGCGCGTACAAAACAGGAGACTTTTCAATGCCCGCCCTGTCAACCGCCGCGCTGCGCCGCCTGTTCGCATCCGCTATCGTCGCGCTGGCAGCCTGCGGGCAGATGGCCCTGGCCCAAGCGCCAGCCGCGTCCCCGAAGGTCGATGCCGAGGCCGCCCTGCCAACGTCGGCCATCTACATCGGCAACAGCTTCTTCTACTTCAACAATGGCATTGCGAACCATGTCGGCCGGCTGATCGCCGCCGGCATGCCGGGCTTCAAGCATCGCTCGACCCTGGTCACCATCAGCGGATCGGGCATCGACTGGCATGACGTGGAGTCGTACTTCCGGCCCGATGCTCTCGGCAAGTATTCATTCGCGCCGGGCAACGTCGTCGTGTTCAACAAGCTGGACCGTCTGTTCGACGTCGCCATCATGATGGACTGCAGCCAGTGCCCGGTCCATCCGCAGCTCAAGAGCGTCTTCAAGGAGTACGCCCGCAAGGACAGCGCGATCGTGCGCAAGCACGGCGCACGGCCGGTGTTCTTCATGTCCTGGGCCTACAAGGATGTGCCCGCGATGACGCAGCAGCTGGCCGATGCCTATACCCAGGCCGGCAAGGACAACAACGCCCAGGTCATTCCCGCCGGCCTGGCGTTCGCGCGATCGGTCGCGCAAAAGCCCGACCTGGAGCTCTACGTCGAGGACAAGCGGCATCCCAGCCTGGCCGGCAGCTATCTGGCGGCTTGCACCACCTACGCTTCGCTGTTCCGGAAGTCGCCGGTGGGACTGGCCTACAGGGCGGGGCTGGATCCGGCGGTCGCGCGCCACCTGCAAACCGTGGCATGGGAGACGGTGCAGGCTTACGAGAAGCAGTGACGGATCAGATCGTGATTTCGCGCGCCGTGATGCGGTACCTGAAATCGGCGGGCGAGTAGGAATCGAAGCGGCCCTTCGCGTTCTCGGCGACCGGGTACATCAGGAAGCCCAGTTTGGGTCCGCTGGACGAGGGCAAGGCCACACCGTTCGCCGCGTTGTAGGCCAGCCAGTTGCCCTCGCAGCCGCCGAACAGGCCCTTGTGCACCGGCGCCACCACAGCGTTGGTGGCGCTCTTGATCCACTCCGTTGTTTCCTCGCGCATGACCTTGGTCACATCGGCCGGATCCATAGCCACCCAACCGTAGCCGCGCAGATAGGCCTCGGCGCGGCAATGCTGGGCGTCCGAGAGCGTGGCCGGATTGCCGCCGAGTTCGCGGTAGCCGAACCTGGAAGGCGCCAGGCGCACACCATACAGGTCGCGCGCAGGAATGCCCACCGCGCGGCACATCCCGACGAACAGCGCATTCTGGTCGGCGCACTTTCCGCCCAGGTTGCCGCTGTCGAGCATGGTCTTGATATTGCCCTCGCCGCAGCCGCGAACCGCGGGATCGCGATAGGTGTTGTGGACCACCCACTCGTAGATCGCACGCACCTGGGAAACGTCGCCCCGCGCGACGCGAGTCGCCTTCAGCGCCGTGCTGCGCACAACGCCGTCGGTGGGAATCATCTCGGTGGACTGCGTCCAGAAGGCCAGGGTCGCCGCGTCCTCGGCCTTGGCGACATGCCGCTGCGACAAGTCGAGCGACCGGTCGCGCGTGCGCACACGGCTGATCAGCTCGACGAACGGCTGTTGTTGGGCCGGCGTGAATCGGGCATGCAATACGCGCGCGCCGTACTTGCCCTCCTTGACCATGCGGGTGGTGCCATTGCTGGAGAAGCTGGTCTGGAGCGAACGCTGCCAGTCGCTCTCGATCGAGGGGACTGGCAGCCACACCTGGCTGGCGCCGCGCGCGGGGTCGAGATCGACGCGGGTCGTCACCTCGAAAGTGCGCCAGCCATTTTGCGGGCGCGGATCGAAACCGCGCTGGACCGGCGAACCAGCCGCGCTGGCCTCTCTGGAAAAAAAGAACGAAGGAATCGTCGCCGCCAGAGGAAACGCGGATGAGCGCTTGAGAAAGCAGCGCCTGGAGTTCATGACCAAAA
>DATNCB010000521.1:0-1833 GCA_035571715.1 Ramlibacter sp. | reverse complement strand
TCCTTGCGGTCTTTGCGCTGATGGCGGCAATCGTTTCCGCCCTGCTGCCGCTAAGTTCAGGTGCCAGCAAAGAGAGGCGGGCCAGGCAAGGCACGCCATCGCAAGCCACCTCGACAGCAAATTAGCGTTGGTCTTTTTCAGCGTCTCCAACGCGTCAGGGCCCAGCGCCTTACATGGCTCGCACTTGATGACGGCGGGGATCACCGCCGCCGAGATCATCGCGGCGGCGTTGTCACGCTAAGACAGAGTAGGAACAAACCCCGACAATTTGGGTCGCAATCCGGCGGAAATTTTTCCTTCCGGCGCATCCCATCATGAGCCAGTCAGTGAAATTGCTGGAGGCCACGCCCGTAGTCCCATACTGGGGTGGCACAACTACTTAGTCGGCCGTTAAGAAGCGGGATTTAGCGCTGTCGGGATGGTGAAGAGGCGGTCGAGCGCGACCAGGATCAGGCGCGAAAGAATCCTCAGCCAGGCGAGGACGAGGCGGAGGTTGTGTCCGACGGCGCTGAGAATGACGTTGGCGGCGTCGCCAGCGGCGCCTTTGAGGTAGCAGCGACCAAGGTGGCCGTCGGTCTTCATGTGGCCGATGGCGGCCTCAATGGCGGCACGGCGCCGCAGTTCGCGTTTGATGCTGCCGAACACGCCGCGCTTCTGGCCGGAGATAAAGACGCGGTGCGGGAGCTGGGTGTTGTGGCCGCGATAGCCTTTGTCCACATAGGCGCGCTCGATAGAGCGGCCGGTGAGCTGTTCGGTGGCGGCAATCACGCCACCGAGCGTGTGGCCATCGTACGGATTGCCGGGCAGCGCGGTGGCGTGCAGGACGAACACTCCGCCGGGGGCGCGGGCATTGGTGGTGGTGATCGAGGCTTTAACGCCGAACTCGTAAGGCGCGCTGGCTTTACCCTTGCCGATGCACTCGACCTCGGGGGCATGGAAGGAATAAAGCTTCCAACCGCGCTGGCGTTGCTGCTGCGAGCGGATTTGTCTGGCGCGTGTCAGCGGCCATCGAAACAGCGCTTGAAGCTGCGGCTGGCTGGCGATCTTGCGGCCGATGTCGCGAATGAGGCGGCCGAGCCGTGCGCGCAGGAAGCGCAATTGCCGCTGGTGGCGCTTGAACTGTTTGGCATGGGCATAGCGGCCCGCCATCATGGCGGCGCGTTTGGCGAGTCGCAGATACGATTGCCGCAGCCGCAGACCGTGCTTTTTGGCCAACCGATTGAGGCCCTTGATGGCGGCATGCAGCAGCTTGGCGTCGGTCGGGAAGCTGATCGCCTTGGGCTGCACCGTGGTGTCGACCGTGACCCGCGCCAGGTCCTTGCTGCGCAAGGCGCCGGCCTGATGCGCGATCCGCAAGCTCTCCGCCAACAGCAGCTCCAGCCTGGCGCCGAGCCGGCCGCGCCAATGGCTCAAATCTGAGCGCTCGTGCGGGAACGCGTGCTGGAAGAACTCCTCGCCGGTGAAGTACTGGAAATAGGGGTCGTAGACCCAACGCTCGCAGACCTGCTCATCGGATAGCGCAAAGACCTGCTTGAGCAGCAACAGCCCGATCATGAACCTGGTGGGGCTGGCGGGCCGGCCCTTGGCGCTGAACAAGGGCGCGATCTCGGCATCGAGCCACTCCCAGTCGATCGCGCCGGCGAGCCGCACCAGCTCGTGCTTCATGTTGATGATCTGATCGATCCGGGCGCGGAACAGATCCCCTTCACCCGTCGTCTGCGGCTTCTTTGGTCGCATCGTTCCCTCCGACGCGACCACGGAATCACGACTCGCGATTCGTGAGAATGCCAAAATCAAATTGCAAGCTTCCGCGGCTTCGCACCCCGAAATCTT
>DATNCB010000520.1:0-2224 GCA_035571715.1 Ramlibacter sp. | reverse complement strand
CCGCGATGACCTCGCGCGCACGCCGGTGTTCCAGGGCGGGCCGGTGCAGACCGAACGTGGCTTCGTCCTGCATGAGGCCGTGTTCGCCGCCGATGCCGCTCCCAACGAGCCGGTGTATGCCTCGACCATGACGATTCCCGGTGGCCTGGAGATGACGACATCGAAAGACGTGCTCGAGGCCTTGTCCACCGGCGCCGGCCCGCGCAAAGTGCTGGTGTCGCTCGGCTATTCGGCCTGGGGCGAAGGCCAGCTGGAATCGGAGATCGCCGAGAACAGCTGGCTGACCGTTGGCGCCGACCTGACCGTCATCTTCGACACGCCGGTCGAACAGCGCTACGACAAGGCACTGTCGCTGCTCGGCCTGGAGTCGTGGATGTTATCTAGTGAGGCCGGGCACTCATGAGACGCGCTGCGACTGCTGAGGCGGCCGAATGAGCACCCAGCTGCTCGACGTCCCTTCCCATTTCCAGACATTTCTCGCTTTCGATTTCGGCCTCAAACGCACCGGTGTCGCCGTGGGCAACCGACTGCTGCGCACGGCCACACCGCAGGCGACGATCAAGGCGCAGGGCACAGCCCAGCTGGCTGAGGCCGAAGCCAGGATACGCGAATGGCAGCCCGACGCCGTGGTGGTGGGCGTGCCTTTTCATCCGGATGGCGCCAGCCACGACAATACGGCGCGGGCGAAGAAGTTCGCGCGCCAGCTACGCGCCCGCCTCCAACTGCCGGTGTTCGAGGTGGACGAGCGCTACAGCACCACCGAGGCGCTGTCGGCTGGTACCAACGACCCCGATGCGGGTGCCGCCTGCATCATTCTTGAACAGTTCTTGAGGAGCTTGCCATGAAGCGTCGACCCGTTCCCAAGGCGAATACAGCGCGCAGCGCGGAGGTTTTCTGATGAGCAATTTGGTACTGGATGCGGAAGCGCTTTACCGCGAGCTGTTGCGAGGCGTGCAGCAGCTGCGCACGCCCGAGACGCACCTGGTGGGCATCACCTCGGGTGGCGCCTGGCTGGCGGAACGCCTTCACCGCGACATGGGGTTGGCCGGGGAGGCGGGCGTGATTTCCTCGGCCATGCACCGCGACGACTTCGCCAAGCGCGGCCTCGCCGGCGCCGGCCAGCAGACCCAGCTGCACTTCGAGGTCAATGATTCGCACATCGTCCTGCTGGACGACGTGCTCTACACTGGACGCACCATCCGCGCCGTGCTCAACGAACTGTTCGACTACGGGCGGCCCGCCAGCGTGAAGCTGGCGGTGCTGGTGGACCGCGGCGGACGCGAGTTGCCGGTGCAGGCGGACTACGCCGCGGCGCGTGTCGCCTTGCCGGCGTCGCAGTCCCTGGCGCTCGCGCGCGACGCGAGCGGGAAATTCAGCTTCAAGGTGGAAGGCTAACTGCTCTCATGCTCTACAAAAGAAATCCTCAACTCAACAAGCACGGCGAACTCGTCCACCTGCTGTCGGTAGAAGGCTTGCCGCGCCAGATGATCATGCACATCCTGGACACGGCGGCCAGTTTCGTCAGCGTCAGCGACCGTGAAGTCAAGAAGGTTCCGCTGCTGCGCGGCAAGAGCGTGTTCAACCTGTTCTTCGAGAACTCGACCCGCACTCGCACGACCTTCGGGATCGCGGCCACCCGGCTGTCGGCCGACGTGATCAACCTGGACATCGCGCGTTCGTCCGCATCCAAGGGCGAAACGCTGCTGGACACGATCGCCAACCTGTCGGCGATGGCGGCCGACCTGTTCGTGGTGCGCCACAGCGAATCGGGCGCGCCTTACCTCATCGCCCAGCATGTGGCGCCGCACGTGCACGTGATCAACGCCGGCGACGGCCGCCATGCCCACCCGACCCAGGGCCTGCTGGACATGTACACGATCCGGCACTACAAGAAAGAGTTCTCCAACCTCACCGTTGCCATCGTCGGCGACGTGCTGCACTCGCGCGTCGCCCGCTCGGATATCCACGCGCTCACCACGCTCGGCTGCGCCGAGGTTCGCGTGGTCGGGCCGAAAACCCTGGTGCCAGCCGACATGGCGCAGATGGGCGTGCGCGTGTGCCACCAGCTGGAAGAAGGTATCAAGGGCTGCGACGTGATCATCATGCTGCGGCTGCAGAACGAACGCATGAGCGGCGCGCTGCTGCCCTCGTCGCAGGAGTACTTCAAGAGCTTCGGGCTGACGCCCGAAAAGCTGCGGCTGGCCAAGCCCGACGCCATCGTCAT
>DATNCB010000519.1:0-5244 GCA_035571715.1 Ramlibacter sp. | reverse complement strand
CGTGCGTCTTGAAGTGCGGGGTGAGTTCGTTGATGCGAGCCGTGAGCAGTGCGACCTGCACTTCCGGGCTGCCCGTGTCGTTCGCACTGCGTGCGTTGGCCTTCACGACTTCGGCCTTGTTCAAAGCGGTCATCTGGTTTTCCTTGAATGTTGTAACTTGCGTTGGGTGCTGGAAGTGCGGCCCAACGTGCGCTTCGCGGGATGCAAAGCCTTGAGATTTTAGCACGCCCGAGGCTATTTCCCCGCTGCCAGCCAACCCTTCAGCCGGCCGACTCCCTGCTCGAGCCGCGACAGGTCCTTCGAAGCGAAGCACCAGCGCAGCCAGCCCTGGGCTTCCGGCGCGAACGCATTGCCGGGAGCGAGCCCCAGGCCGGCCTCGGCCACCAGGCGCTTGGCCAGCGCCAGCGAATCGCCGAAACCGTCGAGCTTGAAAAAAGCGTACATGCCGCCCTTGGCCGCCTGGAGCTCGACCTGCGGCAGAGCTTGCAGCAGCGGCACCAGCGTGTCACGGCAGGCTTTCAGGTGGGCCACGACCCGCGGCGTCACCTCATCCATACGCTGTAGCGCGGCCAGCCCTGCGCGCTGGGTGAACACGCTGGCGCAGGAGGTGTTGAACTCCACCAGCTTGCCCATGTGCGGGGTCATGGCCGCGGGCATGGCCAGCCAGCCCAGCCGCCAGCCCGTCATCAGGAAGCTCTTGGAAAAGCTGTGGACCACGACCAGCCGGTCGTCCGGCGACGCGATGTCCAGGAAGCTGGGCGCGCAGCCGTTGGGCGTGCCTTCGACTTCGAAATAGAGGCGCTCATACACCTCATCGGCCAGGATCCAGGTGCCGGTCTTGCGGCAATGTTCGAGGATTGCCTGCTGCTCTGTGCGGGTCAGCGTCCAGCCGGTCGGGTTGTTGGGCGCATTGACGACCAGCAGTCTCGTGTCGGGCGTCACGGCATCGAGCAGCGCCTGCAGGTCGAGCTCCCAGGCGCCGGCCGTGGGTTTGAGCGAAACGCGCTTGAGCCTGGCGCCCATGATCAGCGGCTGGGCCGTCAGGTTGGGCCAGACCGGCGTGACCGCTACGACCTCGTCGCCGGCGTCCACCAGCATCTGCACCGCCAGCATCAGCGCGTTCACGCCCCCGGACGTGATCGCGATGCGATTGGCGGCGACCTTGCCGTGCAGGCCGCTGGTGTATTGCGCCACCGCTTCGCGCAGCTGAGGCAGCCCCAGGTTGTGCGCGTAGAAGGTCTCGCCGTTTTGCAGCGATTCGATCGCGGCCTGCCGGATGAAATCGGGCGTGATTTCGTCGCTCTCACCAAACCAGAACGCCAGCACGTCACCGCGCCCCATGCCGGCGTTGGCGACTTCACGGATCTTGGATTCTTCGAGGTTCTGGATGGCGCTGCGCATAAGGTGATCCGAGTATCAGCCAGGCCGGATCATCTTGCACGTCGAAGGCAATTCCGCCTGGGCCGGTGCAATGGTCTTGACGACGCGAAAGCCGTAGCCCGAACCTTCGACGTCGAACTTCACGCCGGGTGTGCCTTGCCGGTCCATCACGCCCACCACCAGCTGCTGCTGGAACTGGTGGTCGATGGCGCGCATCCGGCCGCTCTGCCCCTGCAGGTTGACGCTGGCTTTTTCCAGCGCGCTTGCGATCGCGACGGCGTCCAGGCTGCCCGCCTTCTCGATGGCCTGGGCCAGCGCTTCGATCATCAATTGCATGCGCATGTGGACGTAGTCGTCGGCGGGCTTGGGGTAGCGCTGGCGAAAGCCCCGGTAGAAAGCCTCGCTCTGCGCCGTCGCGACATTGGGCAGCCAGTCGGCCACGGCCACGATGCGGCCGACGCCCGCGTCGCCGATCGCCGCCGGCGCGCCCAGGGCGTTGCCGTAGAACGTGTAGAACTTGCCGTCGAAGCCGACCTCGCGGGCCGCCTTGACCAGTAGCGTCAGGTCGTTGCTGAAGTTGCCGGTGATGACGGCATCGGCGCCGCTGGACTTGATCTTGGCGGCGTAGGGCGCGAAGTCCTTGATGCGAAACATGGGGTGCAGCTCGTCGCCCACGATCTGCACGTCCGGCCGCTGCGCGCCGAGCTGGCGCCTGGCTTCGCGCAGCACTGCCTGGCCAAAGCTGTAATCCTGCCCCAGCAGGTAGACCGACTTGACGGCCTTGTCGTCCTTGAGCACCTCCATCAGCGCGGCCATCCGCATGTCGCCATGGGCGTCGAAGCGGAAGTGCCAGAAGCTGCACTTCTCGTTGGTGAGGATGGGGTCGACGGCGGAGTAGTTCAGGAACAGCACGCGCCGCCCCGGTTCGCGTTCGTTGTGCTTGTTCACGGCCTCGATCAGCGCAGCCGCGACCGCCGACGAATTGCCCTGGAGGATGAACTGCGCACCGTCGTCGATCGCCGAACGCAGCGCCGACAGCGCCTCCTCGATCTGCCCTTTGCTGTCGTAGCGCTCCAGCGCGAGGCGCCGGGCGCCGCCCGGAAGACGCACTCCGCCGCGTTCGTTCACCCGTTCCACCGCCCAAACGAGGTTGCGAAACACCGCCTCGCCGCCGTTGGCATTGCCCCCGCTCATGCCTTCGATCATGGCGAGCTTCAGCGGCGGCAGCGGCGCTTGCGCCCATGCGGCGGCCGGGACAAATAGCGACGCCGCCAATGATTTCAAGAGCCTGCGGCGTTGATTTTTCACTCTGATGTTCCCTTGAAAAAACTCGCCGGGCGCACAGATGGGAGGCATGCGGCGATCACGGTTGAAAGCCGCGCAGTTTAAAGGACAGGCCGGTACAAATACCGCCGTTCGCATCTCTCTTCATGACAAGGAGTTTTCCATGTTTTTCGCACCCGTTCTTCGCACCCGCGCCCATTCACCGGCGTTCCGCTCTTTTGACCGCAGTTTCGAGCGCTTCGTCAATGATGCCTTCTTCAGCGACGCCAGCCGCGGCTTCAACGTCGAACAGGACGACAAGGCGTGGACCGTGTCGCTGGACATGCCGGGCGTCGCCAAGGACGATCTGGCCATCACGATCGAGGGCAGCATCGTTCGCATCGAGACCAAGGCCGAAGCCAAGCGCCAGTTCAAGGCGGCTTATGAGCTGCCGCAGGACATCGACGCCGGCGCCAGCGGCGCCAAGCTCGAAAACGGCGTCCTGACGCTGACCCTGGCCAAGCAGGTGCCGGTCAGCAACTCGCGCCAGATCGAAGTGAAGTAAGTCTGTCATTCCCGGGTCAGGCCCGGGATGACAGATCGGTCAGCGGCCAGCGCGGCTTCACGTCGAAAGCGTAGCTGCGGCTGGCCGCCTGCACGTTCGATTGCAGCCGCATCGCGGCGGCCATTGCAATCATGGCGCCGTTGTCGGTGCACAGATCGGCTTCGGGATAGTGCACGTGCAGTCCACGCTTTGCGGCGGCGGCTTCGAGCTCGGCTCTGAGCGACTTGTTGGCGCCGACGCCGCCGGCGACCACCAGCCGGTTCAGGCCGCAGCGGTCCAGCGCGGCGAGCGACTTTTTCACCAGCACCTCCACGATGGCTGCCTGCGTCGCAGCGGCCAGATCGGCCTTGCGCGCTTCCAGTTCCGACCCCAGTTTCTTGGCCTGTGTCAGCACGGCGGTCTTCAGTCCCGCGAAAGAAAAGTCCAGGTCGCCGCTGTGCAATAGTGGTCGCGGCAGCTTGAATGCCTGCGGGTCGCCCTGCTCGGCCAGCCGCGACAGCGCCGGGCCGCCCGGATACGCCAGTCCCATCAGCTTGGCCGACTTGTCGAAGGCCTCGCCCGCCGCATCGTCGATCGATTCCCCGAGCAATTCATAGCGGCCGACACCGCCCACCCGCATCAATTGCGTGTGGCCGCCGGAAACCAGCAGGGCGACAAAAGGAAACCGCGGCGGATCGCTGCCCAGGAACGGTGACAGCAAGTGCCCTTCCAGGTGATGCACGCCGAGCACCGGCTTGTCCAATGCGGCGCCGAGTGCGCAGGCGACGCCCGCGCCGACCAGCAGCGCGCCGGCCAGCCCGGGCCCACGCGTGTACGCAACCACGTCCAGTTCCGACAGCCGCACATCCGCCTCGTCGAGGACCGACTGCGTCAGCGGGAGCACGCGGCGAATGTGGTCGCGGCTGGCGAGTTCGGGTACCACACCACCGTACGCCTGGTGCATGTCGATCTGGCTGTGCAGCGCCTGCGCGCGCAGCACCGGCAGGTCCGACCCGCGCGCCTCGACCAGCGCGACCCCGGTCTCGTCGCAGGAGGATTCGATACCCAGTACCAGCATGGGCCGAGTTTAGGTGAACGCTCATCCGCTCGCGGACGCCAGGGACATGGCGCGATTCTTGCGCCCTGCCCGGCATGACGCCCTCGCAATCCCTTCGCCTCGTGGTCATTGCGCCGGATTCGCTGTACGCGGATGAGTCGGACTGCTACGCCGTCGAGCAGGCCGAGCGCTCGCGCCTGCTGCGCATCAGCTTGCTGGAGAACGGTTACAACATCGTGGCCGTGCTGCCCACCGACACTTTTCTGGGCGAGCGGATCAACCAGTTGCAGCCGGACATGATCGTGGTCGATGCGGAAAGCGCGGCCCGCGACGCGCTGGAGCACGTCGTGATGGCGACCCGCGATGCGCGCCGTCCGATCGTCTTGTTCACCAATGACGAGGACACCACTCACGTGAAGGACGCCGTCGCGGCCGGGGTGTCCGCCTACATCGTGGCCGGCCTCGCTCCGGAACGCATCCGGCCGATTCTCGACGTCGCGATGGCGCGCTTTCAGCACGAGCAGGAACTGCGGCGGGAATTGGCCGATGCCAGGTCGCAGCTGCAAGAGCGCAAGGTGATCGACCGCGCCAAGGGCCTGCTGATGCAGCGCCAGGGCCTGGGCGAGCGCGACGCGTACGAGAAGCTGCGCAAGACGGCGATGGACCGGGGCCTGAAGGTTGGCGAAGTCGCCCAGCGCGTCCTGGACGTTGCCGACCTGCTGGGCTGAAGCGCTCTTGGTGCGCACGTTTTGGTGCGCCGCACAAAATCGGTGCGCAGTTTGCATTGTCATTGCGGGCTTGACCCGCAATCCACGGGCTCCTGATCCATCTATCGCTATCCAGCGCCGCAATTGCAGTTGGCACGCCTATTGCTGGATGTCTTGCATGAACCAATGAAGGTTCGCTGACCGCACCGCTTCAACGGCGAAGCAGCCTGCAGGTCAATCCGGACGAAGGCGTCCCCACCGACACGGCTCGTGTCGCGTGCGGACGCCTTTTT
>DATNCB010000518.1:0-1128 GCA_035571715.1 Ramlibacter sp. | reverse complement strand
CGCGACGTGCTGTTCGTCGACCTGTCCAACGGCTTCAAGTTCGTGACCCGGTCCTGCGCGCAGACCAAGGAAATGGGCAAGACGGACGACGGCCGCGAGCTGCCGCTGTTCAAGCTCGATACCTCGAGCGAGTCGCACCCCTTCTATACCGGTACCCAGAAGTCGGTCAACGACATGGGCGGCCGCGTCGACAAGTTCTTCAAGAAGTTCGGCAAGACTCCCGCCAAGTAAGCGTTTCTTTCCCCGTGCGAGGTGCCAGCCTCGCACGGCGGGCATCCTCACGGCTGCCAGGGCCCAGCCCGGCGAAGGAGACACGATGCGAATTGCGATCATGGGGTCCGGCGGGCTCGGCGGCTATTTCGGCGCGCGGCTCGTTCAAGGGGGCGCCGCCGAGGTTCACTTCATCGCCCGCGGCAAGCACCTCGAAGTCATGCGCGCGGGCGGCTTGCGCATCGAGGGACCCGAGCCGATCCACGCCAAGGCAGTGCGCGCAACCGACAACCCGGCGCAGATCGGCGTCGCGGACGTCGTTTTCCTGTGCGTGAAACTCTGGGACACCCAGCAGGCGATCGAGCAGATCCGGCCAATGGTCGGCCCTGACACCGCCGTCATCTCTTTCCAGAACGGCGTCCTGAAGGACCACTACCTGCGCGCCGCGTTCGACGAGCGCCAGCTGATGGGCGGCGTCGGCTATGTTGCGACCACCATCGAGGCGCCGGGCGTGATCCGGCAGACCGGATCCATGCAGCGGTTGCTGTTTGGCGAGTTCGACGGCTCGCGCTCGGCTCGCGGTGAAGCCTTGTTGGCGGCCTGCCTGGCCGGCGGCATCAAAGCCGAACTCTCGACCGACATCGTCGGCGAGATCTGGCAGAAATTCGTGGCCCTGGTCGGGCTGTCCGGCCTGACGACGACGACCCGCAAGACCATCGGGCCGATCCGCTCGAATCCGCAGACCCGCGCGCTGCTGCACGACGTGATGCAGGAAGTGGTGGCGGTCGCCCGCGCGCACGGCGTGCCGCTGCCCGAAGACTATGCGCGCCTGCGGCTGCAGTTTGCCGACGGCTTGCCGGCCGACATGACCTCGTCGATGCACCACGACCTGGAACGCGGCAACCGGCTCGAAGTGCG
>DATNCB010000517.1:0-4035 GCA_035571715.1 Ramlibacter sp. | reverse complement strand
CCCGTCGGGACCGAGGCGCACCTGATAGGCGCGCTCGGCCATCATGGCGGTGATGGCATCGGCCATCGCCGCCGCGATGACCGGACACTCCATGACGAAGCCCAGCTCGGTATTGAGGCTCGCCGAGCGCGGATCGAAATTGAACGAGCCGATGAACACCGCCGAGCGATCCACTGAGAACGTCTTGGCATGCAGGCTGGAAGCGGAGCTGCTGCCACCCGCTCGAAACGTGGGCGTAGCGCCGCCGGTCCGCTTCATTTCATACAGTTCGACGCCGGACTCCAGCAACTGCTTGCGGCGCTTGGCGTATCCCGCGTGAACTGCGGGGACATCGGTTGCCTCCAGCGAGTTCGTCAGCACCGTGATTTTCGCGCCGTGCCGAGCCATGTCGGCGAAATGCGCAGCCCCGTCGGCGCCCGGCACGAAGTACGGCGACACCAGCTCGAGTTCCCGCGTCGGCGTTGCCACGATCCGCTTGAGCCGGGCCCACAGGAAGTCATCGTCCCTGGCCTTGCCCAGGCCCTTGGACGGGTCGTCGCTGACCATGTGCACGCTGGCCCACTCGAATGGCAGGCGATGCTCCAGCATCATGCGCACGAACGGCTGCCGGGCGAGCGCGTCGAGGTACAGCGCCGTCATGGTTGCGCGGTCGGCGCCTCCCTCCGGGGTCAGCTGCGGCGTCGCCCCGGTAGGCTGCAACACGCGTCCTGCCGGATACGCCGAATCGCTGGCCCAATACCGGTCGAAGTCCCGCGAAACGTCCCGGACCACATCGCCGATCGCCATCACGTCCAGGTCGACGAACTGCACGTTCTGGCCTGCGCCGAAGTACTCGTCGCCGACGTTGCGCCCGCCGATGATGGTGACCTGGTTGTCGGCGGTGAATGACTTGTTGTGCATGCGCCGGTCGAGGCGATCGAAGTCCGTGAGGTAGCTCAGCGCGCGCCAGCGCCGCGCCGCGAACGGATTGAACAGGCGAACCTCGATGTTGCGATGCGAGGCCAGTTCGGCCAGCACGTCGTCCATGCCCTCGGTGTTGTTGTCGTCGAGCAGCAGGCGCACGCGCACGCTGCGGTCGGCGGCGCGCCGCAGCGCATCGAACAACAGGCTGCCGGCCATGTCGTTGTGCCAGATGTAGTACTGCACGTCCAGGCTGCGCTCGGCGACGTCGGCCAACCGGGCGCGGGCGGCGAAGGCGTCGATGCCCTGCGGCAATGCGATGACGCCGGACTTGCCGGGGTGCGCCTGCGTGAGCGGAGCGATCGTTCGCCCCAGGTGCGTTTCGGCGGTGTCCTGGAAGGCTGTCGAGACGGTCCGGTTGTCCTGGCTGGGCAACACGGCGCAACCCTGCAGCACCACTGCGGCCGCAGCCAGGATTGACCAGATCACCCCGGCCATGAATCGTCCCGCGGCGCTCATGGCCGGTTGGCTCGAAGTCTTCCGATGCTTGGGAAACGGCGGCAGCTCATCGGAAGAGACGCGCAGTGGCTGATCACACAAGGAATGCAAGCCGCGCAACATCGGTCAGATGAGGACATGCGGGATTCTTGTCGATCCCTCTTTCCACCTGAGCAGGAGCAACACATGACCACATACAAAGTCGGGTACTTCATTGGCAGCCTGGTTGCCGCCTGCATCAATCGCCAACTGGCGAAAGCCCCTATCAAGCTGGCGCCCGCGGAATTGACCTTCACCGAGATTCCCATCAAGAATCTGTCTCTCTACAGCTACGACTTCAGTCACGGGATCACACCATGTCTGTACATTCATTGCTCCAAGGAACCGCTCTGGCCAGCCGCCGCATCTATACCCTGTTGGTCTGCTGTGCCTTGGTTGTGGGCGCCGCCGCCGAGTCACCCGTGCGCAGCATCGACGTCGCGTACGACGGTGAGACCTATGTCGTGACCGTCCACATCTTTGCCCCGGTGAGCCAGGCGATTGCCTGGGAAGTGCTGACCGATTTCACGCACATGGCTGCTTGGGTGCCGAATCTTCGTGAAAGCAATGTGATCAAGCCTGGCGAAAATCAGCTCACGATCGAGCAAAACGGAACTGCAAAATTCGGTCCGTTCAGCTTTCCTTACACGAGTGTGCGCGAGATCGTGATGAATCCGCAGACCACCATCGAATCCAGGCAAATCCAGGGTGAGATGCGTCGCCAGCAATCGTTGATGACGCTTGGCGCGGACGCTGGTGGCACGCAGCTTGTGTACCGGCTCGAGCTCGTCCCGACGGGGCTCGCGGCAAGGGTGATGTCTGAGGAACGACTCAAACGCGATATGGAAGAACAGTTCACGGCAATCGTCGCAGAGATGGTCAAACGTAAAAAGTAGTTGCACAGGCGCGGGACTGTTCGGCGCCGAGGCGTTGTCACTCAGCCGATATAGCCAAGAACGGATGAGTCGTTTCCTCGAAGGGAATTGGTACTTCGCGCCGGCCGGCGTCAATGGAAGGCTCGTGGCAGCGCCTCCAGCTGGTACCCGGCCTGCACCCAGCCGTCGATGCCGCCGCTCAGAATGCTTGCGCCGAAACCCCGTTTGGATAGCACGCCCGCTGCCTTGGTAGCCGAAGCGTCGTTGGGACAGTCGCAGTAGATGACGATTGGAACGTCGTCCGGCCAATCTGCAACCGGGACCGTTTCGATGCCGGCCAGATCGATGTGTCGTGCGCCGGGGATGCCTTCGCGCAGCGGCAAGTCCGGCCCCTGCGTTCGAACATCCAGGATCAACGGCTCGCGGCCTCGTTCGATCATTTCCACCAATTCGTTCGGCTGCACCCTCGGCATGCGCGCGTGCAACCGCAACTCGCGCCAGCGCCGTACCATCCGCCAGGCGACATAGAGCGCCACCAGTGCGGCGACCAGCCACACGGCCATGCGGCCGAGTTCGCTCAGCGACACCAACAGACGCTGGATCTGCTCATGAAAGATGAGGCCGCCAGCGATGCCGGCGCCGGCCCACAGTGCCGCGCCGGCTGCGTTGAAAATTGCGAACGATCGAGCACGCATGCCGAGAGCGCCGGCCAAAGGCGGCGCAAGGGTGGCCAAGCCGGGCACGAACTTGGCGATCACCAGCGTGGCGACGCCGCGACGCGCAAAGCTCAATTCATTCTTGCGGACGCAGCTATCGGGTGAGATCGATATCCGGCACAACAGCGCCAGCACTCGGCGCCCGAAACGGCGTCCCGCGTAGAACCAGATGAAATCCGCCAGCATCGCCGCTGCGGTCGCCACTACCAGGGCCTTGACTGCGAAGACCCCATCGTCGGCAGCGGCGGCCCCGGCCAGCAGCAGGATGGGCGAGGCCGGCACCGGAGCCCCGAGCTGCTTTATGAGCACGACGCCAAAGACCGCGAGAAGGCCGTACTGTGCGAAGAAAGCGAAGATGATTTCCATTGCTCGAGAAGCCATTCTCCAAGGAGAAGCACGGCGGCGATGGCATTGCCCAGCACGAAATTGCCGCCGGGATCCGGCGTTCAGCGCAAGTCGGGGACCAGCGGCTCTTCGCTGGGCAAAGGCGAGGCCGCCGGGTCCGCGAGTTCCGCAGCCAACCCCTCCACATGGAATGTCCGGATCGGCTCGGGCTTGCCCTTGACCTCGGCAGCGGGCATGGGCTTGAGGCGAAATCGATCGTCGAGGGCGGCGCGGATTTCTTCGGTGATCAGCAGGTCGACCTGGAACTTGCTGGTCAGCCCTTCGACTCGCGAAGCCACGTTGACGGGGTCGCCCGAGACCTGGAACTTGAAGAGGCCGCCCGCGCCCATGACGCCCGCCACCACATCGCCGCTGTGGATGCCTACGCCAAAGCGCAATTCGGGCAAGTCCTGCGCCCGCAGCGTGACGTTGTAGCTCGCCAGCTCGGCACGCATGTCCAGCGCCGCCAGCACCGCGTCGCGCGCCTGCCAGGGGTTGGACTCCAAGGCGCCGAACAGGGCCAACAAGCCATCGCCGGCCAGCTCATTGATGTGGCCGTGATGGCGCGACACCGCCTCATTCATGCGATGGAAATAGCCGTTCAGCATGCTGACGATCACGTC
>DATNCB010000516.1:0-2110 GCA_035571715.1 Ramlibacter sp. | reverse complement strand
AGGCGTGGGCGAGATCATTCATCTGACGCTGCTGAACTGGGTCAGCTTCACGCGCGGCCCGATGGGCATTTCCGCCATCCCCAGCATCGCCGTGCCGGGCCTGGTCGCGGGCGGCGACATCACCAACTATTTCGCCGTCGCATTAGCGCTCGCGATAACCGTGTACGTCATCCACCGGCTCACGCATTCCTACTACGGCAACGCGCTGCGCTCGCTGCGCGAAGACGACCAGTGCGCCGAGGCGATGGGCCTGGACGTGGTGCGCATCAAGATCGAGGTGTTCGCGTTCAGCTGCTTCTTCGCTGGCATCGCCGGTGCGCTCTGGGCCCACACGACCAACTACATATCGCCCGGCGACTTCCGCTTTTCCGAGTCGATCCTGATCCTGGCGATGATCGTAGTCGGCGGGCTGGGCAGCATGCCCGGCGCGATCGTCGGCGCGGTGCTGCTGATCGGCCTGCCCGAGGTGCTGCGCGTAATCGGCGACTACCGCATGATCGTGGTGGGGATGGTGATGTTCCTCTCGATCCTGTTCCTGCCGCGCGGCATCTTCGGCGAAATCTCCGCCATCGACCTGGTGCGGCGCCAGCTCGGCGGCGCCTGGAAGTCGGCGCAGCAACTCGGCTGGCGATGACAGCGCTGCTCGAACTCGACCATCTGTCGCGCCGCTTCGGCGGCCTGCTCGCGGTCGACGATTTCTCGGGCGGCATCCAGCGCGGCGAGCGCGTCGGCCTGATCGGCCCCAACGGCGCCGGCAAGACGACACTGTTCAACCTGATCACCAGCTTTACCCCGGTGACCTCCGGCTCGGTGCGCTTCGACGGCAAGCTGCTGACCGGGCACAAATCGCACGAGGTGGCACGCGTGGGCATCGCACGGACCTTCCAGAACCTGCGCATCCTGCCCAACATCACGGTGTTCGACAACGTTTCGATCGGCGCGCTCGGCACCGTCGGTCACTCGCCCTGGAACAGCCTGCTCGGGCGGCGCGAGATCTCGTCGCAGATCAGCGAGCTGAGCTGGAAAGCGCTGGAGCGCACCGGCCTCGCGGCGCAGGCGGGACTGCTCGCCGCCAACCTGTCTTACGGGCGGCGCAAGTACCTGGAAATCGCGCGGGCGCTGGCGCTGCAGCCGCAATTGCTGATCCTGGACGAGCCGGCGGCGGGTCTGAACGACACCGAAACCGCGGAGCTTGCGCGCTTCGTGCGGGAGCTGTCCGACGAGGGCCTGACGGTGCTGCTGGTCGAACACGACATGGGTTTCGTGATGTCGCTGTGCGAGCGCGTGATGGTGATGGCGTCGGGACGCAAGATCGCGGACGGCACGCCGGCGCAGGTCTCGCACGACCCGGTCGTGCTCGAAGCCTATCTCGGCACGGAAGAGGAAGAATGAGCGCGGACGCGACGCCCATCCTGCGCGTGACGGATCTGGTGGTGCGCATGGGCGAACAGACCATCCTGTCGGGCGTGTCGATCGAGGTGCGGCGCGGCGGCATCGTCAGTGTGCTTGGCAGCAACGGCGTGGGCAAGACCACGTTGATGCGGGCCATCTCCGGCGTTTACCGCGTCACCTCCGGGCGCATCGAATTCGAGGGCCGCGACATCACCAACCTGCCGGCGCACAAGATCGTCGCCGGCGGACTGGCGCAGGCGCCCGAGGGCCGGCAGATCTTTTCCAGCATGAGCGTGGAAGAAAACCTGCGACTGGGCGCCGGCCGGCGCGCGCAGGCCGAGTACGCACAGGACCGCGAGCGGATCCTGGCCATGTTTCCGGTGCTGGCCAACCGCATCGGCCAGAAAGCCGGATCGATGTCCGGTGGCGAGCAGCAAATGCTGTGCGTGGCGCGCGCGCTGATGAGCCGGCCCAAGCTGCTGCTGATGGACGAGCCATCGCTGGGGCTCGGCCCGAAAGTGGTGCGGCAGATTTTCGACCTCGCGCGCGATATCCGCGCCGCCGGCACTTCTGTGCTGCTGGTGGAACAAAACGCCCGCGCCGCACTGCGCGTGGCCGACTTTGCCTACGTGCTCGACGGCGGCAAGGTCGCGCTGTCGGGCGAGGCCAGTGCGCTGGCCAGCGACGCGCGCGTGCGCGCCGCCTACCTGGGGGGACA
>DATNCB010000515.1:0-4057 GCA_035571715.1 Ramlibacter sp. | reverse complement strand
ACGCTGCTGAGCTTCCGCAGCGAGGCTGAAATCGCGGCGCTGAAAAATGAAGTCGCCGCCGGCCGCAATCCCAAGGATGCGAAAGTGATGCTGGCCAAGGAAATCACGGCGCGCTTTCACAGCGCCCAGGCGGCGGATGCGGCGCAGCAGGATTTCATCAATCGCAGCAAGGGCGGCGTGCCGGACGACATTCCTGAGGTGTCGCTGGGCGGCGCCCCGCTGGGAATCGCGCAGCTCCTGAAGCAGGCGGGGCTGGCGACGTCGGCCAGCGAAGCCAGCCGGCTGATCGACGGCGGCGGCGTGCGTGTCGATTCGGCCGTGGTCAGCGACAAGGGCCTGAAGCTCGACGCCGGCAGCTACGTGCTCCAGGTTGGCAAACGCAAATTCGCGCGGGTGACATTGACCTGAACCGGGCGCCGCTGCGAGGCGCGGCTGACTATTTCGCGCCGGCTGCTTCGAGCATGCGCACCATTGGCGCCAAGCCGCGCGATCGGGCAAGCTGCAACGGCGTGTTCCCGGTGCGGTCCTGTAGCTGCAGATTGGCGCCGGCCTCGATCAGAGCCCGCAGCGTGGCCTGATGCCGCGGTCCGCCATCTCCCAGCACGATGGCTTCGATCACCGCCGTCCAGTGCAGGTTGTTGACATGGTCCAGCGGCGCACCCGCGGCGATCAGTTGACGCACCACGCCATCGTGTCCCAGGTGGGAAGCGGCAATCAGCGCCGTGCCGTCGTAGCGGCTGGTCACCTGCTTGGCGCTCGCGCCAAGTTCCAGCAGTGCACGCAGTGTTTCTTCGTCATCGGCGACTGCGGCGATGGTCACCGCGTCGTAGCGGTCGGACTCGAGCAGGTCGAGGCCGGCGCCGGCCTGGGCCAAAGCCCGCAGCGCTTCACGCCGCCTGGCAAACGTGGCCACGTGCAGCGGCGTGCGGCGGTGGGAATCGCGGGCGTTGAGGTCCGCCTTCGCAGCGGCCAGTTTGCGTATGTCCGCCGGGTTGCCGGCAAAAGCGGCGGCATGCAGCCCGCGATAACCGGCAGCTTCGGCCGCTGTCGGAGCGACCTGCGCGGCGGCCGGCGCCGATGCCGTCAGCCCGGCGACGAACGCCAGCGCCAGAGCGGCCACTGGCTTGCCCCGAATAGGGAAGATCGGTTTGCGCACGGGCGAATTCTGGCATGGAGAATCCGGCACTGTGCGTGCAGCACAATCACGCCATGATCCGGATCTCGCCGCAAGACCTCAATCCCCAACTGCTATTGCGCGTGTCGATCGTCGTGGCGGTGATCACGATCGCCATGAAGACGCTGGCCTGGTGGATCACCGATTCGGTCGGCCTGCTGTCGGACGCGATGGAGTCGTTCGTCAATCTCGCGAGTGCGGCCTTCGCGCTGCTGATGGTCACGATCGCGCGCCGCCCGGCCGATGCCGACCATCCTTACGGCCATCACAAGGCCGAATACTTTTCGTCCGCATTCGAGGGCCTGATGATCATCGTGGCCGCGCTGGGCATCGTCTGGGCCGCGGTCCAGCGGCTGCTCAATCCACAGCCGCTCGATCAGCTCGGTTGGGGCCTGGCGCTGTCGGTGGTCAGCTCCGGCTTCAACGCCGCGCTGGCCTGGGCCATGCTGCACTCGGGGCGCCAGCACCGTTCGATCGCGCTGGAGGCCGACGCACGCCACCTGATCACCGATGTATGGACGTCCGCCGGTGTCGTCGCGGGAGTGGGACTGGTGGCGCTCACCAGCTGGCAGTGGCTGGATCCGGCAGTCGCCATCGGCGTGGCGCTGAATATCCTGCGCGAAGGCACGGCCCTGATGTGGAAGTCGTCGCAGGGGCTGATGGACGAAGCGGTCGAGCCCGAGGTCATGGCCGACATCGAAAAAACGCTGGCCGAGTTCCAGCACCACACCATCCGCTTCGACCACATCTCGACCCGCCGTTCGGGCCAGCGGCGCTTTGTCGACCTGCACATGCACATGCCGGCGAGTTGGACGCTCAGGCGCGCGGCCGCCCTGCGCGGCGCCGTCGAACAGGCGCTGATGAGCGCGGTGCCGGGCCTGCGCGCCACCATCCAGCTGCTGCCCAGCGACGTTGAGGCCCATTTGGAAGACGGAGAGGATCCGCTTTGATTGCGCTGATCCAGCGAGTGAGTCAGGCGCGGGTGGCGGTGGACGGAAAGACGACCGGTGAAATCGGCGCCGGCCTGCTGGTGTTGGTTTGTGCCGAGCGCGGCGACACCGAGGCGCAGGCCGACAAGCTGCTGGCCAAGATCCTGAGGCTGCGCATCTTCGGCGACGAGGCCGGCAAGATGAATCGCAGCGTGCAGGACATTGGCGGCGGCCTGCTGCTGGTGAGCCAGTTCACGCTCGCCGCCGACACCTCGGGTGGCAACCGTCCCAGCTTCACCAATGCCGCCGCGCCGGAGGAGGGCCGGCGCCTTTACGAGTACCTGGTAACCCAGGCCCGCGCGGCCCATCCCGTGGTGCAGACCGGCGAGTTCGCCGCCCACATGCAGGTGCACCTGGTGAACGATGGGCCGGTGACGATTCCGCTGACCGTTCGATAGGACAGGCTAGTACGGGTTAGCGAACCCCAGCGACCCCAGCAGCAGAATCTCCAAGGCCTCCATCTGCAGTGCCTGGCTCTCACCGTTTTCATGCTCATACCCCTGCGCGTGCAGGGTGCCGTGAACCAGCAGATGCGCGTAATGCGCTTGCAGCGTCTTGCGCTGTTCCCGCGCCTCGCGTTCGATCACCGGGCCGCACAGCACCAGGTCTGCCATGACGACCGGGTCGCTCGCGTAATCGAAGGTGAGCACGTTGGTCGCGTAGTCCTTGCCACGATATTGGAGATTCAGCTCGCGTGCCTCGGCCTCGCCGACGATACGCACGGTGATTTCTGCCGGGCACGCCAGCGCATGTCCGATCCAGCGAGCCACGGCCGGGCGCCCGAGCACCGCGCGGTGCCCGCTTGCACCGGCGAAACGCCCGAACTGCAGGGACAGGACCAATGCCGCCTTACTTGGCATCGGTCTTGCGCGCGGCGTCGTAAGCGTCGACGATGCGCGCGACCAGCGGGTGCCGCATCACGTCGGCGCTGGTGAAACGGGTGTGCGCGATACCCTTGACCCGCTTGAGGATGTGCTCGGCCTCGACCAGCCCCGACAACTGGCCCTTGGGCAGATCGATCTGGCTGATGTCGCCGGTTACCACGGCCTTGGCGCCGAAGCCGATGCGCGTGAGGAACATCTTCATCTGCTCGGGCGTGGTGTTCTGCGCTTCGTCCAGGATCACGAAGGCATTGTTCAGAGTGCGGCCGCGCATGAATGCGAGCGGCGCGACTTCGAGCGCGTTGCGCTCGAACGCCTTGGCGACCTTGTCGAAACCCATCAGGTCGTACAGCGCGTCGTAGAGCGGGCGCAGGTAGGGATCGACCTTTTGCGCCAGGTCACCCGGCAGAAAGCCCAGTTTCTCTCCGGCTTCGACCGCCGGGCGCGTCAGCACGATGCGCTGCACGGCGCTGCGCTCCAGGGCGTCGACGGCGCACGCCACCGCCAGATACGTCTTGCCGGTTCCGGCCGGGCCGATGCCGAAGGTGATGTCGTGATGGGCAATGTTGTCGAGATACACGCTCTGGTTCGGACTGCGGGCTTTCAGGTCGGTGCGTCGGGTGTGCAGCACCACGGCGCCTTCCTCGTCTTCGTCCATGGGCGTTTCGCTGGCCACCATCAGCTGCACTTTTTCGACCGAAATCGGCCGCCCCGCGATTTCGTACAGCGCCTGCAATACCTCCAGTGCGCGCTGGGCTTTCGGTTTCGGTCCTTCGATCTTGAACTGCTCGTTGCGGTGCGCGATGCTCACCTGAAGCGCGGTTTCGACGGTTCGCAGATGTTCGTCGGTGGGGCCGCACATGTGGGCGAGGCGCGTGTTGCTGGGTGGCGAGAAGGTATGTTTGAGAATCAAGTCGATAATTCCGGTGAAACCCGAAACGGCCGGAGAGCCAAGGACCCCCATGATAGGCAAATTGACTGGAACGCTAGGCGACAAGAATCCGCCGCAGGTG
>DATNCB010000514.1:0-9624 GCA_035571715.1 Ramlibacter sp. | reverse complement strand
GGCTATCTGCTCAAGGACGCCTTGCCCAAGGACATCGCCACCTCGATCCTGCAGGTGCACGCCGGCGGATCGCCCATCAGTCCCGCGATCGCGCGCCGTGTGCTGCAGAACTTTCGCTTGCCGAACAATGCTGTGCCCGGTCCGGGCTTTCCGCGTATCGAAGCCATCCCGCGGTCCAATGTTCTTTCGGAGCGCGAAACGGAGATTCTCCGTCTGGTGGCCAAGGGCCTGAACTTCAAGGAGGTAGGGGTCATCCTGGCCATCTCGCCCAACACGGTGATCACGCACGTGAAGCGGATCTACCAGAAACTGGCCGTCCACTCCCGGGGGGAAGCGGTTTATGAAGCCAATCAGCTGGGCTTGCTTTAGATGTCTAGCTGCCATGCTGTTGCTTGCGTTGTGCGCGGGTGCCCTGTCGCAGCCGCTGCGCCCGCGCCAGGCGGACGTCGTATTCAGCGCGGACCCCGTGCCCCCTGCGGCGACGGCCCCGTGGCAACGAGTCGATCTGCCATTTTCGTTTGACCAACCCAGCGCCTGGATTCGCGTTCAGTTCGAGGCGCCGCAGGCGCCGACGGACCCATCATGGGCGGTGTACCTGCCTTACTTCTATGGCGGCGGGCGCCTGTTCCTCAATGGTGCTCCATTGGCCCACATTCAGGAGCCGACGCCGGACGTGATCGTGCGATGGGAGCGGCCGCAGCTGGTGCCGATAGCTCCGGCATTGCTGCGGCCGGGAATCAATCAGTTGCTGGTTCGCATCGCGGCTACGCCAGTGTCCCGCGGCCGCATGCCTTTGCTGGCCATCGGACCCCATGTACAGCTGCTGCCGGAATATGACTCCCGGCTGTTCTGGATCCGGACGATGTCGCAGTTCACGGTCATCTCGTGCGTGATCGTCGGCCTACTGGCCCTGTTCATCTGGTGGCGCGTGCGCGAGGAATCGCTGTACGGCCTGTTCGGCGCCGCCGCGCTGCTGTGGGGAATCCGCACGCTGACCCTGGTGATCGAAGTGATGCCGTCCGGGGCGTGGTACGCATGGCGAACGATCTACTACGCCACGACCGGGGGATTCACGATCGTCATGCTCTTGTTCGCGATGAGTCTGGCCGGGATGCGCTACCCGCGGCTGAAGTGGGCGCTGTTCGCCTACTGGTTGCTGGGACCGGTCGGATACCTGGTCAGCAACGGCAACGAGGTGCTGATCGGCAGGTTCTGGGCGGCCGGGCTTCTTCCCATCGGATTTGCCGTGCTCGCGATTGGCGCCGTCGCGGCCTGGTGGCAGCGGACCGTGGCGCTGACGGTGCTGAGCCTGGCCCTGGCGCTGGCCGTGCTGGCTGGCGTCCACGACTACCTTATCGCGTCATCTTTTCCAATCATCCGTGCGATCGCGCCGCAGGCAGCGGCGCATCGCGTGTTCCTGTTGCACTATGCGGCCGACATGCTCCTGTTGGTCATGGGCGGTATTCTCGCGGCGCGTCTGATCGCCACGTTCAAGGCGATCGAACAGCTCAATCGAACGCTCGAATCGCGCGTCGCCGAGCGCGAAGCCGCGCTGTCGGAAAACTACGAGCGGCTGCGCAAGCTCGAACGCGAGCACGCCGCGGTAGAAGAGCGCCAGCAGATCATGCGTGACCTGCACGACGGCCTGGGCTCGCAACTGTTCCTCACGCTGTCCCGGGCGGAGGTGGGGCGCATCGACCAGGGCGAAATCGTGCAGGCGCTGCGTGAATGCATCGCCGACATGCGCTTGACGCTGGAAGCGATGGGGCCGGAGAGCAGCGATCTTCTGCAGGCATGGAGCAATTTCCGGTATCGCTGGCAGCAGCTGCTCGAAAACTCCGGATTGAGTTCCAGCTGGGAGATCGATGCGGGAGAACGACAGGTCGAGCTGACCCCACACGTCATCCTCCAGTTGCTTCGCATCGTGCAGGAAGCGCTGACTAATGTCCTCAAGCATGCCCGTGCCGAAAAGGTAGCCATTCGCCTGCGCACCGACGACGAAAGGATCGGGATCGAAGTTTTCGACGACGGACGAGGCCTGCGCAACGCCGGGTCCCATACCGGCCGCGGCATCGCGAACATGCGGGCCCGCGCCCAGCGTGTGGGCGCTCATATTGAAATCACCGACCAGCACCCGGGCGTGCGGGTGTCGGTGGACTTCGACCGTCATAGCTCCCTTGTAGCCTAAACGCGGGATACCCAGCCTGGTGGTCGGCGCGCACCATCAGCCCCCTCGTTCATAAGGAGTACGCAATGAACCGCAACCTCGGATCCGCGCTCGCTATCGCTTCCACCGCCGCTGCCGCAATCGCGCTGGCCGCGCTCGCCTCGGGCAAGGCTTACGCCGACGACATCACCGTCGACAACATGCCGTTCGCCGGCGAGAGGACACGCGCCGAAGTTCAAGCCGAACTGCTGGGTCAAGCCGCACAGGTCAGGGCCGGCACCAGCGAATGGGCGATGCAGTACAACCAGCCGTCTCGCCTCAAGAGCGCTTATACGAGCAACGAAGCAAAGGCCGAATACAAGACCTCGCGCCCGCTGGTGCAGGCGCTCACCGGGGAAGACAGCGGCTCGGCCTATTTCCTGAAGTCGGGGGTTCCGTACAAGGCGAACCCCAGTGCCGTGATGGGCGCCCCTGCCACTGAGTTCAAGTACGTTCCATAGGCCAGCGAGTGCCCTGTCGGGACAGGGCATTGGACGGCGCGCCGCCATGGATCCCGGGGTCAAGCCAGGGATGACAGCCACTTCGGTATTGTCATTGCGGACTTGATCCGCAATCCACGCAGCCAGTCAGAAGGTGTCGATCGGCTGGCTGGCTTCGTACAGACGGCCGGCGAAAACGGAGCTGGCCGAAGGCACCGACGGATCGCTGCCCACATATTCACTGCTCACACTTACGGCCGGCAGGCCGACTGCGGCCGATGCGGCGCTGCCGTGCGGCGGCCAGTGGGCGAGCAGAACGAACGCAAGGGCCGCGGCGACAGCCCATAGCAGGAATTTAACGATCTGAAGAGTGCCGCGTTGCAGGATGGGATGGGGAAGGTGCTGCGTATTCATGAGGGGTCTCGAACGGCTCGGTTGCGGGGGGCAGGGCACTGGAGTCGGAGCTGGCCTGCACGATCGTCGGCGTCGTCGTTGGCGCGGCAAACATTTCCGGCCAGTTGGCGAGCACGACGAAACCGATGAGCGCGGTGGCGACCCAGACCAGGGGAACAACAATGGAAAACGTGCCGAGTTCCCCAACGGTGCGCTGAACCTGCGAGTTCATGACGATCTCCTTCGGCTTGCCTTGCAAGGCATCGATGGTGACCGTCGGCTATCGCGTTGCCTATCCCTCGTTTAGGCTACAAGGAAGCGGTTGAAAATCACAGGAACCACGGCTGAGCCGGCGCAATTGTCACTTGGTCAGGAACGCCAGTACGCGATCGGCGAACTTGCCGTAGGGCGGCATCAGGAATTTCAGCGTGGAAAAGCGCGCCTGGTAGAACACCGGCCGCAACTTGGAAAAGGTGTGGAAGCCTTCCTCGCCGTGGTAATGGCCCATGCCCGAGTCACCGACACCGCCGAACGGCAAGTCGTGCTGGCCGACGTGGAACAGCGCATCGTTGACCGACACGCCACCGGACATCACGCGATCGAGCAGGCTCTGCACCGTGGCGGGGTTGTTGCTGAATGGATAGATCGCCAGCGGGCGCGGGCCCGCATTGATCGCATTCACGGCTTCGTCGACCGACTGGTAGCCGCGGATCGGCAGGATCGGGCCGAAGATTTCGCGTTGCCACAGCGCGCTGTCGGCCGGCGCGTCGAGCACGATATGCGGCGCGATCTTGCGCGTGGCCGCATCGAATGCCGGACCCGGCACCAGCTGCACCAGCGTGGCGCCGCGCGCTTTCGCGTCATCCAGTGCAGCCAGCAGCCGGTCGAACGAACGCTGGTCGATGATGGACGTGTAGTCGGGCGTATCCAGCCGCGGGAAGCGCTTGGGCACGATGTCGCATGCGAGGGCGACGAATTCGGCGATGCGCGCTTTGGGCATCCACAGGTGGTCGACCGTCGTGCAGATCTGCCCGGCGTTCAGGTACTTGACGAACAGGATCCGCTCGGCTGCCAGCCGCAGCGGAAAGTCGTCCAACAGGATGGCCGGCGCCTTGCCGCCCAGTTCCAATGTCACGGGGCAAAGGTTCTGCGCCGCCGCGGTCATCACCGCGCGTCCGGTCGCACCGGAACCGGTGAACAGGAGATGGTCGAACGGCAGCTTGGAAAACTGCACTCCCACCCCGCCCGTCTCGTCGAAGAACTGCAGCTTCTCGGGCGGAAAGTACGCGGGCATGCGGTCGATCAGCAATTGCGCGAGATGGCGCGAGTTCTCGCTCATCTTGACCATGGCGCGGTTGCCGGCGGCGAAGATGTAGGTCAGCGGGATCATGCTCAGGTTGAGCGGAAAGTTCCACGGCACGATCACGCCAACCACGCCCAGCGGCTGCGGGATCACGCGGTTGCGCGCGCCGAAGAAATTGCGCAGGTCCACGCTGCGCCGCTGCGGCTTCATCCAGCGGCGCAGGTGTTTGGCGACATGGTCGATGCCGTCGACGGTCGGGAAGATCTCCGCCAGCAAGGTTTCGTGGCGGGAGCGATGGCCGTAGTCGGCGCTTATCGCGTCGCATATGGCGTGCTTGTGCTCGCGTACGAAGCGCTGCAACGTGCGCAGGTCGGCCTTGCGTTCTTCCAGCGAGGGCACGGGGTGAGCGAGGTACGCCTCGCGTTGCAGGTCCAGCGTTCGCGAAAGGATTGAAACGGTGTTGTCCATGGGTGCCGGCCTCGTTTCTTGGATTGGTCAAACTTACAGCTTACCCAGCTGAAGCGTAGTTTGCGAATTGTCATTGAAACGGGGCGGGGACTGCCTACAGTGGACTCTAGGCGGTTCAAGGAGTCGAAAGATGCATGTGCTATCGAAGCGTGCTCGTCCGTTGGCCGGCGCAATCGCGCTCGCGTCCCTGGTGCTTGCGGCCTGCGCGCCGATGCCGGTGGCGCCCACCGTCACCGTCATGCCGGGCGCGAACAAGCCCTTCGAGGTTTTCATGCAGGACGACCAGCTCTGCCGCGGCTGGGCCGCCCATTCGGTCGGCCAACCGGGCAACGATGCCGCTGCCCAACAGCTTGTCGGATCGACCGTCGCCGGTGCGGTCATCGGTGGCTTGATCGGCGCCGCAGTCGGCGATCATCGCAGCGCCGGGGCTGGCGCCGCGGTGGGAACGCTGGTCGGTGCCACGGCCGGCGCCAACCAGAGCGCAGCCGTAGGTTGGAACGCGCAGCGCTCTTACGACATCGCCTACCAGCAGTGCATGTACTCGAAAGGCAACCTGCTGCCCCAGTCGCGGTTCGGCGGTTACCCGTATCCATATCCGCCTCCGCCGCCGCTGGCGAGATAGCGCCGCGCCCGCTCAGGGCGACTGGCTGAAATCGAACGCGTTGGTCATGTCGCCCGCGCCCGAACGCACACCGGGCAGGGGATCGAGTTCAAAGCGCCTGCTGATGAACTTGATGATGGATGTCGTGTCGTAGCTCGTGTGGTCCACATAGCCCTTCTTCGCGTACGGCGACACGATGATCGTCGGGATGCGCGTGCCGGGCCCCCACTGGTCGCCCTTGGGCGGTGGTACGTGGTCGAAAAAGCCCCCGTTCTCGTCGTAGGTGACGATGACGGCCATGTGCCTCCACTGCGGGCTGGCCCTGAGCTTGCCGATCAGTGCGGCCACATGGGCGTCGCCTGACATCACGTCGGTGTAGCCGGGGTGCTGGTTCAAGGTTCCCTGCGGTTTGTAGAACACCACGTTCGGCAGCGTCCCATTGCCGATGTCGGCGACGAGGGCGGTGTAGCCTTTCAGGTGGGCGGCACGTTCGGCTTGGCCGTTGGGCGTTGTCGGGTCGAACCGGCTGAAGTAGTTGAACGGCTGATGGTGCGCCTGGAAGTTGGGGCCTTTGTTGTTGTCGTAGATTGCCGAGCGGTCGGCGAGCGCCTCCCTCCACGCCCCGGCGTACCAGACCCACGGCACGTTCTTCGCCGTGAGGGTGTCGCCGATCGTCTTGATGCTGCTGGAGTCGATCGCCGGCAGGGGAATGGCGCCCGCCGAGCCGCCGCCCGCGGGATCCGCCAGTCGCGCGTCACCGCCGGCGGCGGGTTTCGTTCCGCTGGGCTGGAACGGCGGTTGCACCGTGTTGACCGCGTAGTACTTGCCGTCCGCCAGCTTCGGCGTGGTGCTGGCGTCGGCCGCGTATTTCGGTTCGCCGGCCAACGCGCTGGGCGGCGAGTTCGCGGCGAGGGTGAGTTTGACGGCCGACGCGTCGAGGGCGGAGATGCGCGCCGCCGGCGGGTTGCTCCAGGCCGGTGTGCAAGCGCAGACCAGCCACAAGTGATTCAGGAACGACCCGCCGAACGCGCCCTGGAAGAAGTTGTCGGCCAGCGTGTACTGCTGCGCGATCTTCCACATGGCCATCGGGGAGCCGTCGTAATAGCCCATGGCCAGGCCGCCGGCGTCGGACCAGGCGGCAAACATGTTGTTCTTGCCGCCGTTGATCTGCATCGCGTTGTTGTAGAAGCGGTGGACCAGGTCGGGCGAAGCGAGCGCCGGTTCCGGTCCGGGCGCGCCGCCGGGCTGCGCGGCGTTGATCTGGAAGGGCTTGTTCGGCAGCGATGCGACGAACGACCACGCCGGCGCGCGCGCTGCCGATGCGCTCCACACCGCCGGCAATCTCGGCAGCACGCTGCCGTCGCGATCCAGCTGCGTGTAGCTGGCCGGGTCGCCCAGTGCGTTGGCGATGCCGTTGGCTCCCGGGAACAGCCCGTAGAGATTGTCGAAGCTGCGGTTTTCCGCATAGATCACCACGACGGTGTCGATGCTGGCAAGCCCGTCCCCACCCATGCCGGCACAGCCGCCCAGGCCCAATGCGGAGAAGACGGCTGCGGCAAGCGCGCACCGGCGCGAAATGGATGGGGTGATGGGAGGCGTTGTTGTCATTCTTGGAGTCCCGCAAAAGGTGTCGGACGGCCGTACAACCGTTACTCGCGAAATCATACCGAGCGCTTGACGCCGCACATCCACGCCGCTATCAAATTTCTATGCGCTCACGTTTCGTCTGGGGCGCTTCTCCTCGGCAGTGTCCTATTCTTGTTTGCGAGGTAATGACCATGCTGGAAACTCTGCGTCCCGATCCTACGTTCTATCCTTCGCCGCGCCTGGCGATGGAAGCTGAAGCTGAACATATTTCCTACACGGCGCTGCTGTCCCCCGATCGGTCACGGCCCGATGCGCTGGCCGTGGTCGATGTGGACCCGAAGTCGAAAACCTATGGTTCGGTGCTGAGCCGGCTCGAGATGCCCAATCGCGGCGACGAATTCCATCACTTCGGCTGGAACGCCTGCAGCTCGGCACTGTCGCCGATGGCCGGCCACGCCTTCCTGCAGCGCCGCTACCTGATCATTCCGGGCATTCGCTCGTCGCGCATCTACGTCGTCGACACCCAGCCCAACCCGAGCGAGCCGAAAATCGTCAAGACGATCGAGCCCGAGGAGGTATTGCGCAAGACCGGTTACTCGCGGCCTCACACCGTGCACTGCGGGCCCGAAGGCATCTACGTCAGTACCCTGGGGGGTGCGGGACCGGACGGCACCCAAGGACCGCCGGGCGTGTTCATCATGGATTGCGAGAGCTTCGAGGTGCTGGGGCGCTGGGAGATCGATCGCGGCCCGCAAAAGCTGCACTACGACTTCTGGTGGAACCTGCCGCGCGACTACATGGTATCGAGCGAATGGGGCCTGCCGCCGCAGTTCGAAAACGGCATCATCCCGGAAGACCTGCTGGGCAACAGGTACGGCCACGCGCTGCACTTCTGGGACCTGCGCGACCGCAAGCATGTGCAGTCCATCGATCTTGGCGCCAACCACCAGATGGCGCTCGAGATCCGCCCGGCGCACGACCCCACGCGCGAGTACGGTTTTCTCGGCGTGGTGGTCGATACCACCAATCTGGAAGGCTCGATCTGGACCTGGTACCGCGACAACGGCGAGTTCCATATCAAGAAGACCGCCACCATCCCGGCGGAGCCGGCCGACGCGGCGAAACTTCCGCCGCTTCTGAAGGGCTTCGGTGCAGTGCCGCCGCTGATCAGCGACATCGACCTCTCGCTCGATGATCGCTTCCTCTACGTCGCCTGCTGGGGCACCGGCGAATTGCGGCAGTACGACGTGACCGACCCGATGAAGCCCGCACTGGCCGGCAGCGTGCGCGTCGGGGGCATCGCCCAGCATGCGCAGCATCCGAGCGGCCGGCCATTCGGCGGCGGCCCGCAGATGACCGAGATCAGCCGCGACGGCAAGCGCGTCTTCTTCACCAACTCGCTGTACAGCACCTGGGACACGCAGTTCTATCCGGACGGCGTGCCCGGCGTCCAGGTGATGTGCAACGTGGGCGCGGATGGCGGCATCGAACTCGATTCCGGGTTCTACGTCGACTTCGGGCGGGACTACGGCGCGCATCAGATCCGGTTGCAGGGCGGGGACTGCTCGACCGATTCGTTCTGCTACACCTCGGCTTGAACACGACGGCGACGCTCTGGCTCACCATCATTGCGATCGGCGTTTACCACGGCGTCAACCCCGCGATGGGCTGGCCGATCGCAGTGGCCAACGGCATGTCGGTGCGGCGCGCGGACGCGGTGTTCATGACCGTGCTGCCGCTGGCCGGAGGGCACTTCGCGGCCATGGCCATGGTCCTGGTGCCGTTCGCGTGGCTCACCTGGTATGTGGAGTGGAGCCGCGCGTTGCGCCTGGGCGCGGGCGCGCTGGTCCTCGCCTTCGGGTTTTTCAAGCTCATTGAGCGGCGCCATCCCCGGGCACTGGCGCGCATTCGCCCGACGCAGCTTGCATGGTGGTCGTTTCTGATGGCCACCGCACATGGCGCGGGGCTGATGCTGGTGCCCTTCATGTTGAGCCTGTGTGTCGCGGCGCCGCCCGCCATGGACGCGGTTGCCGCCGGCACGGTGCGCGATCCGGGCCACGCCACGATGATGAACTTGCTCGCGCAATCGAACGTCGCCGGCGCCGTCATGGTCGCGGCGGTGCACACGCTGGCGATGATGACCGCCGGCCTCGCGATGGCCTGGGCCGTGTATCGCTATCTCGGGCTGCAGTTCATTCGCCGCGCCTGGCTCAACCTCGATGTCGTATGGGGTGCGAGCCTGGTCATTGCCGGCGCAGCGGGGGTCGCTCTGGCATTGTGACCCCAGGAGCGCAGCGGGTTGGTTGCATTCGCTGCCGGCGCCGGCTGGTGAGGAACCCCCGGATTGACCGGTGGGCGAAGTGCGCGAGAATACATACCCATGACTCAGATGACGGAAATCGAGGACTTGCGCGCGCAACTGAAGGCGGCGCTCAAGAGCCGCGCCATGGTCTATAGCGCCGTCCATGACGAAATCTCCAAGGAATTCGGCGAAGCCAAGGCCGAAGAAATCCTGAAGCGCGCCATTTACGCGCGCGGCGCGGCGATCTGCGGCAAGTTCAGGGCCTATGCGCCGGCCGACTTTTCCGGCCTGCGCGACTCCTTCCTGGACTTCATTCCCGACCAC
>DATNCB010000513.1:0-7591 GCA_035571715.1 Ramlibacter sp. | reverse complement strand
CGTGAAGCGCGCGCTGTTCGCGGCGTTTTTCATTCTGCTGCTGTGCCTGCCGCTGCTGACCGGCAGCGTCTACTACACCAACCTCGCCAGCCAGGCGCTCATCGCCGCGCTGTTCGCGCTCAGCCTGAACCTGCTGGTGGGATATGCCGGCCTCACATCCCTGGGACATGCCGGCTATCTGGGCCTGGCGGCCTATACGAGCGGCTGGCTGATGACGCACCTCGGTTGGGGCCATCTGGGCGCGGCCGCGGCCGCGTTGGCGTTCTCCACGTTCATGGCGGGAATCTTCGGGCTGATCGCGCTGCGCGCGGCCGGCATCAGTTTCCTGATGATCACACTGGCGCTCGGCCAGATCCTGTGGGGACTGGCGTATCGCTGGGCCGGCGTCACGGGCGGTGACAACGGCATCTCGGGACTGACCCGGCCGAAGCCATTCGGGATTGGCCTGGGCGACCCCACCCACTTCTACTATTTCGCGCTGCTGGTGTTCCTGGCGGTATGGACAGCCATCGCGATCTGGGTGCGCTCGCCTTTCGGCGCCAGCATCCGCGGCAGCAAGGACCAGCCGCGCCGCATGAGCGCCCTGGGTTACAACGTCTGGCTGATTCGATGGATCACCTTCGTCGCCAGCGGTTTTCTGGGCGCGGTGGCCGGCCTGATGTACGTGTACTACCACCAGTTCATCAGCCCGCACAGCCTGTCGCTGGCGAACTCAGCCGAGATGCTGCTGATGGTGATCGCCGGCGGCGCCGGCACGTTGAGCGGGCCGGTGGTCGGCGCGGCGCTGGTAGTTCTGCTCAAGAACGTGGCCAGCGCCTACATCGACCGGTGGATCATGCTGCTGGGTTTCGTGTTCATCATCATCGTGATGTTCATGCCGGGCGGCATCGTCGCGGGGCTGGCACGCCTGCGCCGCCCGCGCCTTCGGACGGCACAGCCCATCGAGAAGTCAGGGCCGCTGGAGAAGACGACGTGAGCGCCGTCGTCGAAGTCGCCGATCTGTGCAAGTCCTTCGGCGGGCTGCAGGTCACGCGTTCGGTCAACCTGCGGGTCGAGCAAGGCGAGCGGCACCTGCTGATCGGCCCCAATGGCGCCGGCAAGACCACGCTGTTCAACCTGATCGCGGGCGACCTGGCCGCCAACTCGGGCAGCATCACGCTGCTGGGCAAACCCGTGACGCGCACCTCCACAGCGGCGCGCGCGCAGCTCGGCCTGGCGCGCACCTACCAGATCGTGACGCTGTTCGGCCGCGACAACCTGCTGCACAACGTGAAGCTGGCGCTGCTCGGAAAGTCGGCGCTGCGCTGGCGGCACTGGGGTTCGTTCGACCGGGATCGCGGTTTGTCCACCCGCGCATTCGAGGTGCTCGATTCGGTCGGGCTGGCGAGCAAGGCGCAGTGCGCGCTGGAGCAAACCTCGTACGGCGAGAAGCGCCGGCTCGAGATCGCGATGGCACTGGCGCAGAACCCGCAAGTGCTGCTGCTGGACGAGCCGCTGGCCGGCTTGTCCCCGGAAGAGCGCGAGTCCGTGACCGCGCTGCTGCGCCGGATCGACCCGTCGATCACCATCATCATGATCGAGCACGACATGGAAGTCGCGCTCGCCCTGGCCGACCGGATCACGCTGTTGCACTACGGCCAGGTGATCGTGGCCGGCAGCCGGCACGAAGTGGTGGCCGACCCGCGCACCCGGGAGATCTACCTTGGCCACTAGCGCTATTAGCTTGCTCGCGCTGGACCGGGTCAACGCGTACTACGGCGACAGCCATGTGCTGCGCGACGTGAGCCTGGAGTTGTGCGAGGGCCGGTTGCTGGCTCTGCTCGGCCGCAACGGTGCCGGCAAGACGACCTGCATCAGCTCCATCATCGGCTTCCTGCCACCGCGCTCGGGCCGCATCACGCTGGCCGGCCGGGCGATCGAAAAGCTGGCGCCCGAGCGCATCTGCCGCGCCGGCGTCGGCCTGGTGCCGCAGGGCCGCCGCATCTTCGGCAGCCTGACCGTGAAGGAAAATCTCGACGTCGCAGCGCGCTCCGCAGCTGCCGAAGCCGCGAAGCAATGGAAACGCGACGATGTTTACGAAATCTTTCCACGTCTGAAGGAGCGGCAGAACCAGCTGGCGGGCAACCTGTCCGGCGGCGAGCAGCAGATGTTGGCGATCGGTCGCGGCCTGATGACCAACGCCAGGGTGCTGCTGCTCGACGAGCCTTCCGAAGGCCTGGCGCCGCTGATCGTGCGCGAGGTCGGCCGGGTGCTGGCCACGCTGAAGAAACACGTTTCGATGGTGCTGGTGGAACAGAACCTCGGACTCGCGCTGAGCGTGGCGGACGACGTGGTGCTGCTGAGCGCCGGGCGGGTGGTGTTTGCCGGCACCCGCGAGGCGTTCGAGCAGCAGCAAGCCGCGTTGCATGGCCACCTTGGAGTCGAATAGTCATTCTCAGCTCATCCATTGGCTTCCCCCACAATGGACATCCGGGAAAAGGCATGGGGACGATGGGAGACAACTCGCGGCCACAAGACAGCGCTACGGAAAGCGACACGATCACTGAAGCCGCCCATGAGGGCGTCCGTGTTCGGGCCCAGCCGCTGCGCATGCGCCTGTTGCTGCTCACAGCCAGCGGCCTGCTGCCGCTCGTGCTCGTGCTCGGATGGGGGCTCGATCATCTGATCGCCGAGCGCAGCGCCAGTGCGCTGAATTCAGAGCTGGAGCTGTCCCGCGCGCTTGCGACGGCCGTCGATGCGGAGCTGCGTTCGGTCATGACGCTGCTGCAGCACATGAGCACCTCCGACGAGCTCGAACAGGCGGACCTGCATGCTTTCCAGATGAACATCCGGCGCACCGCCGAGCAGCTCGGCTGGCGCTATGCCTCTGTGGCCGACTCGGAAGGAAGGGTCCTGCTGCGCACCAACGAGCCGTACGGCACCTCGGATCCCGCGCCGGGCGAACCGCACAGCATGGTGCGGGCCGTCGAAACCCGGACGATCATCGTCAGTCACGTGGTCGCATCACCCAATTCAGATTCGAATTCCTTCGTGGTGCGGGTGCCCGTGATGCGCGGCGGCCAGCTGGTTTACGTACTGTCGGCCGTGTTGCCCGTCGACAAGATTCTTGCCGTGCTGACACGCCAGAACATTCCCTCGGGCTCGGTCGCGGGGGTGTTCGACCACACCGGCCGGCGCGTGGCGCGCTCGCGTCCTTCCACCTCCGCTTATGCATCACCTGCGCTCGAGGTCCTGCTCAACCGAGGCGACAGCCAGGGCGTGGGCCGAGCCGCCACGTCGGAGGGCGAGGAGACTTACACGGGCTATACGCGCCTTCCGGATTCGCGCTGGGTGGTCGCCGTCGGCATTTCGGTGGCCGAAGCCAACGAAGGGCTGTATACGGCACTGCGAGCCGTAGCCCTGGGGCTGGCGGCGTCGCTGGCGCTTGCCATCTTGCTCGCGTGGGTGTTGTCGCGGCGCGTTCTGGAACCGATCAAGGCATTGAAGGACGGCGCCGCGGCGCTCGGGCGCGGCGCGCCGCTGCAACTGCCACCGCTGGATATCGAGGAACTGGACGATGTCGCCCTCGCGCTGACCGCCGCTGCCGCGAACCGGGATCGCGCAGCTGCGCAGATCAACAACGCCTTGCGCGCGGCGGAAGACGCCAACCAAAGCAAGGACCAATTCCTCGCGATATTGGGGCACGAGTTGCGCAACCCGTTGGCGCCGATCGCCACCGCCGTCCAGCTCATGGCATTGAAAGGCGACGACAAGACCGTGCCGGAGCGGCGGATCATCGAGCGCCAGCTGTTCCATGTCACCAGGCTGGTGGATGACTTGCTGGACGTGTCGCGCATCACCAGCGGCCGCCTGGCGATCCGGCGCGAGCCGGTTCGCCTCACTCACGTGCTGAGCCAGGTCGCGGACAGCGTCCGGCCGTCGCTGGACGGGCGTTCACTGTCGTTGACGCTGGCGCCGGAAATGGAGAACGCCTGGGTCGTCGGCGACGAGGTCCGCCTGGTCCAGATTTTCAGCAACCTGCTGGTGAACGCCGTCAAGTTCACGCCCGCCGGCGGATCGATCCGCGTCGACGCCGTAGTGGCGGATGGCGAGGCGCAGGTGGATGTCGAAGATTCGGGGATCGGCATCACGCCGGAGGAGCTCGAACGGATCTTCGGCCTGTTCTATCAGGCGCCACAGGGTTCAGACCGCGCGCGCGGTGGCCTTGGATTGGGTCTGCGAATCGTCAAGAGCCTGGTGGAGATGCATGGCGGCACGGTTCACGCCGCGAGCGCCGGCCCAGGCCACGGCAGTTGCTTCGCCGTGCGGCTGCCGCTGTGCGAGCCGCCTGCGGCAAGCGACCAGGTTGCGCCGGCCGCGGCGGCGACGGGAGCGGGCAAGATCCTGGTCGTGGACGACAACGAAGACGCGGCCGATACCTGCGCCACCTTTCTGGAAATCCACGGCAATGTCGTGCGCGCCGCGTACACGCCGGAAGCCGCGCTCGATGCCCTGCGCGACTTCACGCCGGATGTAGCGATCCTCGATATCGGCCTGCCCGGCATGAGCGGCTACGCGCTCGCGCGCCGGATGAAAGCGCCGCCGTTCGACTACCGCGGCCGCCTGGTGGCGCTGACGGGCTACGGACAGGCCTCCGACCGGGCCGCTTCGGAGGCGGCGGGGTTCGATGCGCACCTCACCAAGCCGGTGAACCCGACGGACCTGCTGGAACTGGTCAGCTCCCTCAGCTCTACAGCCGATGTCCCGTCTTGAAAGTGCGTTCCAAGCTCATCCATTGATCTTGCGGCCGACTCCTGCAGCAGCAGGGAGTGGGCCACAATGGTCGTCCCAAAAACGGATGGGCCATGAGAGACAGTCCGGGGTCACAAACCAGCGCCAAACAAAGCGGCACGATTACTGCAGCCGAGCTGCAACTCGCCGAGCTTCAACTCGCCGCAGCCTTGCGTGACGGCCTGTGCGCGGATCCGTTCGGCAGCCTGGGGCCGCACCCGGGCACGCAGCCTGGACACTTTCGATTGCGCGTGTACGCGCCCGGCAGCGAGGGCGTGGCCGCCTTGGCGCGCGACACCGGACAGGTCCTGGCCCGGCTGGAAGCGGTCGATGGCAGCGATCTGTTCACGGGCGATGTACCTCTGCCGCAGCCCGGCCAGTACCTGTTGCAGGTGGACTCGCCGCTCGGCCAGCGCGTGATCGAAGACCCCTATCGCTTCGGCCCGTGGCTCGGCGAAACCGATGTGTGGCTGCTCAACGAAGGGCGGCACCTGCGCCCCTGGGAAAAGCTGGGCGCGCACCCCAGCACGATCGACGGCGTGGCCGGCGTGGCGTTCGCGGTGTGGGCACCGAATGCGCGGCAGGTCGCTCTCGCGGGTGACTTCAACCTGTGGAACAGCCGCTGCCATCCGATGCGCTTCCGGCGCGAGTGCGGCGTGTGGGAGATTTTCATTCCAGGGCTCGCGTGCGGCGCGCTGTACAAATTCGACGTGCTTGGCGCCGATGGCGAGCGGCGGCTCAAGAGCGATCCCTACGCGCGCAGTTCCGAATTGCATCCGGGCCACGCGAGCCGGGTCGCGGCGCTGCCCGAGCCGGTCACCGGCCGCGCCACGGTGCGGCAGCAGGGCAATGCCCTCGGCTCTGCGATCAGCGTCTACGAAGTCCATCCCGGTTCGTGGCGGCGCCCCGGCGGCGCGATGCCCGACTGGGACTACCTCGCGCAGCAGCTGGTGCCTTATGTTGCCGACCTGGGCTTCACCCATATCGAGTTGCTGCCCATCACCGAGCATCCGTTCTACGCGTCCTGGGGCTATCAGCCGACCAGCCTGTTTGCGCCAACCGCGCGCTACGGCACGCCCGAATCCTTTCGCGCCTTCGTGGCGGCCGTGCACGACGCCGGCTTGCAAGTGATCCTGGACTGGGTGCCGGCGCACTTTCCCACCGATGCGCACGGCCTCGCGCGCTTCGACGGAACGGCCCTGTACGAGCATCAGGACCCGCGCGAAGGGCTGCACCGCGACTGGAACACGCTGATCTACAACTGGGGCCGCACCGAGGTGCGCAACTTCCTGGTGAGCAACGCGCTGTTCTGGATCGAACGCTACGGCATCGACGGCTTGCGCGTGGACGCCGTCGCTTCCATGCTCTATCGCGACTACAGCCGGGCCGAAGGCGAATGGATTCCCAATAAATTCGGCGGGCGCGAGAACCTCGAGGCGATCGACTTCCTGCGCGAGGTCAACAAGGTCATCGGCGAACAGGCGCCCGGCACCATGACGATGGCCGAGGAGTCCACGGCGTTTTCCGGCGTCACGAAGCCGCCCTGGCTCAACGGGCTGGGCTTCAACTACAAGTGGAACATGGGATGGATGCACGACACGCTCGGCTACTTCGCGCTCGACCCGGTGTATCGCAAGCATCACCACGACCGCATCAGCTTCGTGATGATGTACACCTACAGCGAACACTTCGTCCTGCCGCTATCGCATGACGAAGTGGTGCATGGCAAGGGCTCCTTGTACGCCCGCATGCCGGGCGATGCCTGGCAGAAGCGCGCCAACCTCAGGGCCCTGTTCGCGCTGATGTACTCGCAGCCCGGCCGCAAATTGATGTTCATGGGCTCGGAGCTCGGCCAGCACCATGAATGGGACCATGACGCGGAACTGGACTGGGGCTTGTTGCAGGACCCGGGCCATGCCGGCGTGCAGCGCGTGGTGCGCGACCTCAACCGCCTCTACCGGAGCCGTCCGGCCCTGCATGCGCGCGATGACGAACCGGCCGGCTTCTCCTGGACGGAAGTGAATGACCGGGCGAATTCGGTCTTCGGCTTCGTGCGCCACGGCCGCGAAGCCGGCCAGCATATGCTGGTGGTGTGCAACTTGACGCCGGTGCCACGTCACCGTTATCGCATCGGCGTGCCGCAGGGCGGCGTGTGGCGGGAGTGCCTCAACACCGATTCGGACTACTACGGCGGCAGCGGAGTGGGCAACGGCGGCGCCGTCCAGGCCGAGGCGATGCCGGTGCACGGCCTGTCGATGTCGCTGGGCCTGACCTTGCCGCCGCTGGGCGTGCTTTGGCTCGAACCGGAGGGGGCAGCATGAAGCGAAGGGCGAGGGGCCCCGCTTGCGGGGATCGACCAGCGCAGTGCGGCCATGGCCTCCGACGCCAGGGCCGTTGGCTCCATGATCACCTGTCGGAGGGGGCATGACGACGATGCAGCCGCCAATGTGCCTGCGCGGCCAGCCGTGGCCGCTGGGTGCGACGCCGATGACATGGCAGGGCCAACAGGGCGTGAACCTGGCCGTGTTCGCGCGTCATGCCACGGCAGTGCACTGGTGCCTGTTCGATGCGGACACGAGCGCGGAAACCGGGCGCGTGCGGCTGGCGCAATGCACCGACGGCGTGTGGCATGGCTTCGTGCCCGGCATGCCGGTGGGGCAGCTCTATGGCCTGCGGGCCAGCGGCCCGTACCAGCCGGCGGCCGGCCACCGCTTCAATCTTGCGAAGCTGCTGATCGATCCGTATGCCCGTGAACTCGTCGGCGGCGCGGCCGACCTGTCCAACGAAGTGGCATGGAAACTCGATGCGTCGGGGCAGGAGC
>DATNCB010000512.1:0-3533 GCA_035571715.1 Ramlibacter sp. | reverse complement strand
ACGGGCTGGCCGAAGACCTTGCGCTCCTTCACGTATTGCACCGTGCCGTCGATCGCGGCCTGCGCCGACGCCACCGCCGTGGCGGCGATCTGCATGCGCTCCCAGGGCAACTGCTCCATCAGGCAGATGAAGCCCTTGTTCACGAACGCTTCTCCGCCCAGCAGGTTGTCCGCAGGGACATGCACGCTGTCGAAGAACAGCTCGGCGGTGTCCTGTGCCTTCAGGCCGAGCTTCTTCAACCGCTTGCCGTGCTCGAACCCCTTCATGCCGCGCTCGACCAGTAACAGGCTGGTGCCCTTGGCGCCGCGAGCGGGATCGGTCTTGGCCACCACGATCACCAGGTCGGCATGCCAGCCATTGGTAATGAAAGTCTTGCTGCCGCTCAGCAGATAGCTGCCATCGGGCTGCTTGATCGCCGTGCATTTGATGCCCTGCAAGTCGCTGCCGGCCGCCGGCTCGCTCATTGCGATTGCGCCGACCATCTCGCCGCTGACGAGTCTCGGAAGGTATCTCTTCTTCTGCTCTTCAGTGCCGTAGTGCAGGATGTATGGCGCGACGATCTCGCTGTGCAGGCTGTAGCCGATGCCGCTGTAGCCGCCGCGCGCCAGCTCTTCCATCTGCACCACGGAATAGAGTTTGTCCGCGCCCGAGCCGCCGTATTCTTCCGGCACCGTCGCGCATAGATAGCCGTTGGCGCCCGCCTTGTTCCACACCGCGCGATCCACGTAGCCCTGCTCTTCCCAATCGGCGTGGTACGGCGCGATCTCCTTGTCCACGAAACGCCGGAAGCTGTCGCGGAAGGCTTCGTGGTCCGCGTTGAAGAGAGTGCGTTCGATCATCTGCTGCCTCCGGCGATTTTTACAGAGCGATTGCTTGGTGAAATGAATATACTTCAATCCACTTTCTATTCCTGTCATCCCGGACCTGATCCGGGATCCACTTCACGCCCGACGCTATCTCACGCCAACATGGATTGCGGGTCAGGCCCGCAATGACCAAATCATCTGCCAGGAGCCCCTCATGACCGAAGCCTATGTTTACGACGCTATCCGCACGCCGCGAGGCAAGGGCAAGAAAGATGGCAGCCTGCACGAAGTCAAGCCGGTCAACCTCCTCGCCGGCGTGCTCACTGAACTGCAGCGCCGCAACGATTTCGACACCGCGCAGGTCGATGACGTGGTGATGGGCGTGGTCTCGCCGATCGGCGAGCAGGGCTCGGTGATTGCCAAGGTGGCGGCGCTGAAGGCCGGCTGGGACTTCCGCTGCGCCGGCGTCCAGCTCAACCGCTTCTGCGCGTCCGGCCTGGAAGCGGTAAATATGGCGGCGCAGAAGGTGCGATCGGGCTGGGAAGACCTGGTGGTGGCCGGCGGTGTCGAAAGCATGAGCCGTGTGCCGATCGGCTCGGACGGCGGCGCCTGGGCGCAGGACCCGGAAACGAATTCCGCCATTGGGTTCGTGCCGCAGGGCATAGGCGCGGACCTGATCGCGACCATGGAAAACTTTTCGCGCGAGGACGTGGACGCCTTCGCGCTGGAGAGCCAGAAGCGCGCGGCCAAGGCACGCGAAGACGGCTTTTTCGCCGGCTCGATCGTGCCGGTGAAGGACTTCCTGGACCAGACCATCCTGGAGCAGGACGAATTCATCAAGCCCCTCACGACGATGGAAGGGCTGGCGGCGCTGCGCCCGGCGTTCGATCAGCTCGGCGCGATGGGGTTCGATGCGGTCGCGCTCACCCGCTATCCACAAGTCGAGCGCATCAACCATGTGCACCACGCCGGCAACTCGTCGGGCATCGTGGACGGCGCGGCGGCGATGCTGATCGGCAGCGAGGCGGCCGGCAAGACCCATGGCTTCAAGCCGCGCGCCCGCATCGTCGCGGCGGCGCTGTCCGGCGCCGATCCGACCATCATGCTCACCGGCCCGATGCCGGCGGCGCGCAAGGCGCTGGCGAAGGCCGGCATGACGATCGATCAGATCGACCTGTTCGAGATCAATGAAGCCTTCGCGGCCGTGCCGCTGAAATTCATGCGGGAGCTGGGCGTACCGCACGAGAAAGTCAACGTGAATGGCGGCGCGATCGCGATGGGCCATCCTCTGGGCGCCACCGGGGCAATGATCCTGAACACGCTGATCGACGAGCTGCACCGGCGGAAACTCCGCTATGGCATGGCGACGCTATGCGTCGGCGGCGGCATGGGCATTGCGACGATAGTAGAAAGAATATGAAGACCATCAAATACGAACTGCGGGACGGGATCGCGACGATAACCTTCGATGAGGAGGGCTCGCCGGTCAACACGATGTGCGAGCAATGGCAGCAGGACCTGACGGAGGTCACGGCACAGGTGGTGAAGGACAAGGACGCGATCACGGGCATCATCCTGGCGTCGGCCAAGACCACGTTCTTTGCCGGCGCCGATCTCAAAGGCACGATGCACCTGCAGCCCTCGGACGCGCCGCGTGTGTTCCGCGGGATCGAACAGACCAAGAAGAACTTCCGCACGCTCGAAACGCTGGGAAAGCCGGTGGTGGGCTGCCTAAACGGCACGGCGCTCGGCGGTGGCTGGGAAGTGGCACTGATGGCGCATTACCGCGTGGCTGTGGACGATCCCAAAATCCAGTTCGGCCTGCCGGAGCTCACGCTGGGATTGATCCCGGGCGCATCCGGCATCACCAAGATGACGCGCCTGCTGGGCCTCATGGGCGCACAGCCCTACATCCTGGAAAGCAAACTGTTCGCGCCGCGTGAAGCACTGGAGCTGGGCCTCGTGCATGAGCTGGTGCCCGACGCCGCCGCGCTCAGGCCGGCGGCGCTGGCCTGGATCGCCAAGCATGCGAGCGCCGCCGCGCCGGCCCATCAACCATGGGACGACAAGAACTACAAGATGCCCGGCGGCACGCCGAGCAATCCGAAGATCGCCAACATGCTGGCGGTCGCGCCGGCCATGCTCAAGCAGAAAACGCGCGGCCTCTACCCTGCCCCCGAATACGCACTGGCCGCCATGGTGGAAGGCGCGCAGGTCGACTTCGACACGGCCTTGCGGATCGAAAGCCGCTACCTCGCCAAGTTGATCGTGAGTCCGGTGGCCAAGAACATGATCAACACGTTCTTCTTCAACATGAACGCGATCAAGTCGGGGCAGTCGCGACCCAAGGACATTCCGCGCTACAAACCGAAGAAGGTGGGCATTCTCGGCGCCGGCATGATGGGCGGCGCCATTGCGTACGTGCAGGCCAGCCGCGGCGTGCCCACGGTGCTGCGCGATGTCACACTGGACAAGGCACAGATCGGCAAGGCCTACAGCAGCAAGATCACGCAGCCGCGGGTCGAAAAAGGCCGGATGAGTCCGCACGATGAAGCCGCCCTGCTCTCGCGCATCACCGCCACCGACTCGGTCGAGGATTTGCGTGGCTGCGACCTCATCATCGAAGCGGTGTTCGAGAACCGCGAACTCAAGGCACGCGTGACGCAGGAGGCCGAGCCGATGCTGGCGCCCGGCGGCTTCTTCGCGAGCAACACCTCCACGCTGCCG
>DATNCB010000511.1:0-3421 GCA_035571715.1 Ramlibacter sp. | reverse complement strand
TTGCATGCGCATGTCGCAAGCCAGCGCCAGTTCGGCGCCACCGCCGATCGCGTCGCCATTCAGATAGGCCAGCACCGGCACCGGGCAGCGCCGGATGCTGTCGAGCGCTGCGCCCGACTCTTCCATCATCGCCATCACGGCCGCTTCGTCGCGCACGCTCGCCAGTTCCACCAGGTCGCCACCGGCGGCGAAATAGCGTTCGCCGGCACCGGTCACGACGACGCAGCGCACGTCAGGGCGGGACCCGGCGGCAGTCACGGCCGCGGCAAGTTCGGCGAGCACCGGACCCGCCAGCGCATTGTGTTTGTGGGCGCGGTTGATGGTGATCCAGACGGCGCCGGACTCGCGCTCGTGAACCAGGATGTTTGAAGGACGGGCTGTTGTGGCTTGCATGGGCCGCATGGTAGATTTCAGAATGTTCCTTGAAAAGAACGAATGTTCCGTGTTTCGAACATTTGGCGCAATTGAAGTCGTGTTTTAAGGGATGCATGGGTTTTGTTCAGATGGCTGAATTTTTCAGATACGGCCCAGCTAATGGGGACTGCCGATGAGTGGGGTAGCAGTGACTGCCGTCGAGCGTGTTCTCGACATCCTGGAGGCTTTCCAGCGCAGCCAGAAACTTTTTTCCTTGACCGACCTGGCCGAGATCGCGGGCATTCCCAAGAGCAGCTGCCACGCCATCGTCGCCACGTTGACCGCGCGCGGCTACTTGTATTCGCTCACGCGGCCCCGCGCGCTCTATCCGACGCGCCGGATGTACGACATCGCGCGCGACATCCACGAGAGGGACCCGTTCGTGGAACGGGTGATGCCCCTATTGGAGCGTTTGAGGGACTCGTCGCGCGAGACCATCATCCTGGGCAAGCGGCAAGGCACTGATGGGCAGCCTCAAGGAACCGGAGCTGCGCGCCGCAGTCGAGGGCCTCGAGCTGAAGCCCGCGACACCGGCAACGCTGACTGATCGTGAAGCACTGATCGAGGACATCCTGGAAAGCCGGCGGCGCGGCTACTTCCTCACCCGCGGCGAGAACGTGCCCGACGTGTGGGCGGTTTCGGCTTTCCTGATGGTGAACACCGAGACGCTGGCTGTGGCGATCGCGGGGCCGCGGCACCGCATGGAGAACAGTGTCCCGGAATGCGCGCAATTGCTGCTCGCCACGTGCAGCTTCATCTCGCGCCAGTGGTCGCGCAGCTGAAGCGCGCGTCCCCACGATCACGACACGCCAATGCCTTGATCCCGTCTTTTCGCAAGGTCCGCGAAGGCAATTCGCCGAACAGCGCCTGGTACCGTTCGGTGAAGTGGCTCAAGTGGTCGAATCCCTGGTCGGTGGCCGCTTGCGCGATGCTCAGGTCCGCCGGCCGCGTTGCCATCAATTGCCGCCTGACCGCGTTCAGCCTGACGCAGCGCAGGTAATGCACGGCCGTCGTGTCGGCCACTTGCCTGAAGCTGTTTTGCAAAGTGCGCCGGCTCGTGCGAAGACGCCGGCACAGCTCCTCGATGCTCGGCGGTGCGTCGGCGCGGGCGGCCACGACGCGATGGCATTCAGCCACGATATAGCTCGCCGACGCGCTGCCGAAACCCTGGCGCGCGTCGGCTGCGGCGTTGAACAGGTGGCCCAGCGCCTCGAACATGACTCGCGATGCGGGCTGTTCCTCGGGTGCCTGAGCTTCGCACGCACCGAGCGACCGCCGTCCGGCGAACAAGGCAAGAAGGTCGCGGCGCAGGTGCTGTACCGAATCGCGCGGCGCGAGCAACACCGAACGGTGCAAGAGGGCTCGGGCGCTCGTCGTCCAGGGTCTGGCGTCCAGCAGGCGCAGGAAGTCCTCGGCTTCGAACGTGACCGCCAGCAATTCCATGCCCCTCGGGCGTTGCAGCGTGAATTCCTCGCCGCCGCGAAGGATGAACACGCCGTTCTCGCGCAATTCGCGGCCCTGGATCCACGGCGTGCCGCAGGCGCTTCCGGCGGGAACGGCAAAACAGATCTTTCCGGCGGGCAGGCACCCTTTTTGGACCACTCGCTCGCTCATCCATTTGCGGAAAACATGAACGTTGCCCGCGGTCACTTCGGCGAGCGCGCTGCGCATGGCGCCCGGCGACATCTGCAGGTACCGCTGGTTCCACTCCGGCGCCGATGCGCCGTGCAAATGGAAGTCGTCAAAACGGTCGAGCCTGAATGTCATGCGGCGCCTGCGGTGGCACAAATTCCAGAATAACCGGGACGCCTATCCGTTTTGCCGAAATGGGCTATCGGTGCTTCGCGCCGCGGCGGATACTTCCGCGAATGATGCCGGCCCGACGCCTCATTTCGATTTCGTTGTCGCTCGCTTTGGCGACGATCCTCGCCGCCTGCGCCGGGGCGGCTCATCAGCGCCGGCAATCCGAAGGAGCTGTCGTCATGAACGTGGAACAGATCAAGGACGCCCTGGTGGGCGACTGGGTGAGCATCGCACCGGAAGTGCGGCCCAGCGCGAACAAGAATCCCGACGGCACGCTCAAGCCGTTCTACTTGAAGCGTGAATTCAAGTACTTGCCCGGCGATCGGTTCGAGTTAGGCATTGTCAACTCGGCAGACCCGAACGGCGCGGTGCCGATCGCCCGGATATTCCTCAAGGGCCACATGGCCTGGCGCGGTTCGCATCCGATCGCCCCAGGGGCGCAGAAAGTGGATTTCGTTGCCGACGAGGGCTATGAGGTGACCCCGCTCGCCCAGGGCTTTGCCGACCTCCTGAACAAGGTCGCCGGCAGCGGCTACAACAAGTGGCAGGTCAACGATGCCCAGAGCGTCTTCGGCAAGACGTTCGTCCCGTTCGGGCTGGCCGAGGGGAAGCATTTCATGGAATTCGATCTCGTCTATCTGAGCCATGACATGTTGTTCTGGGGCGCCCGCAACATCGATGGCCGCGGGTTCGACAAGGAAGAGAACAGGCCGACGAACTTGCAGATCCCGCTCGCACGAAAGTAGGAAGTATTCTCACGACGCGGCTGTTCGTTTCATCACAACTCCCCTTCTAATCGGGACTTGCCGGCGCCGCGTCGGGCGCCGATGGCGGATTCTCGGCGGGCACCTGGATCGGCGTCGCACGCGCCGCCGCCGCTGCCGCCGCCGCGGTCACGGCGTCCTTGACTTCCTGCCCCAGCTCGATGACCGCCATCGCGTAATAGCTCGACCAGTTGTAGCGAGTGATCACGTAGAAGTTCTCGGTGCCGGCGACGTACTGCGGTTCGCCGTCGCCGTTCTGCAGTTCCACCAGCGCCAGTGGTCCCTGGTGTTCCAGCGCGGGACCTTCCAGCACGGCGCCCTTGGCCATGAAACTGGCGACGCTGAAGGTCGGCAGGATGTCCGGTGCGAGCAAGGCTTCCTTGTCGAGCGTCGCCGGGTCGAAGGTCACAGGGTAGTGGGTCGGCATGCCCGGGTTCCAG
>DATNCB010000510.1:0-1804 GCA_035571715.1 Ramlibacter sp. | reverse complement strand
TTCGGCCCCGAGTACCTGATCCCCAAGCCTTTCGATCCGCGCCTGATGATGAAGATCGCGCCGGCCGTGGCCCAGGCGGCGGCCGACAGCGGCGTGGCGCTGCGTCCGGTCAAGGACATGGATGCCTATCGCGAGAAGCTGCAAAGTTTCGTCTATGCGTCGGGCACGGCCATGAGGCCGATCTTCGCGGTCGCCAGGACTGCCGCGAAGAAGCGGGTGGTGTTTTGCGAAGGCGAGGAGGAGCGGGTGATGCGCGCCTCCCAGATCATGGTGGACGAGGGCATCGTTCGGCCGACGCTGATTGGCCGGCCAAAGATCATCGCCGAGCGCGTCGAGAAATTCGGCTTGCGCCTGAAGGAGGAGCTCGACTACGACATCGTCAACGTCGAGCAGGATCACCGCTATCGTGACTTCTGGCAGACCTACCACCGCATGACCGAGCGCAAGGGCGTGACGGCGCAGATGGCCAAGATCGAGATGCGCCGGCGGCTGACGCTGATCGGCTCGATGCTGCTGCACAAGGACCAGGTGGACGGCATGATCTGCGGCACCTGGGGCACGACCCTGATCCACCTGCAATACATCGACCAGGTGATCGGGCGGCGACCCGGCGTGGGCACCTATGCCTGCATGAACGGGTTGCTGCTGCCCGGCCGTCAGCTATTCCTGGTCGATACCCACGTCAACTACGATCCGACCGCCGCGCAACTGGCCGAGATCACCGTGCTGGCGGCCGAGGAGATATTGCGCTTCGGCCTGAAGCCCAAGGCCGCGCTGCTGTCGCACTCCAATTTCGGCAGCAGCAACGAGCCCAGCGCGCTGAAGATGCGCGAGACGCTGGAACTGCTGCGCGCCCAAGCGCCCTGGCTTGAGGTGGACGGTGAGATGCACGGCGACGTGGCACTCGATGGTGCCGCCCGCAACCTGCTGATGCCGCACAGCAGCCTGACCGGCGACGCCAACCTGTTGGTGCTTCCCAACATGGACGCGGCCAATATTTCTTATAACCTGCTCAAGACTGCGGCCGGCGGCAATATTTCCATCGGGCCGGTACTGCTCGGCGCTGCCAAGCCGGTGCACATCCTCACGCCCAGCGCCACCGTGCGCCGGATCGTGAACATCGCCGCCTTGACGGTCGCTGATGCCAACGTTGCCAGATAGGACACCCCAAGACAGCTAGCGCTAACTTGTCAAGCGGGTTTGCCGGCGTGAATAGCCATGCTGGCTGCCCAAAAATTGGGCAGCCGCTTGCCTTTTAGGACGAGATAAGTCACACTACCGCTGGAATTTTTCCGGGTTTACCCGGAGTGTGGCGTCCCCAAGGGTCACCGAAGAAGGTCCGTTCATGGCGCGTGTCGCCGCTGTCAAGTTTGCGCTTACTTGCTTCTTGTTGGCAGCGATTACCGCCCTCCCGGCGCAAGCCAGGTGGTCGACGGATCGCCCCGCTGAAAGCCAGCTGGCCACCGTACAGGTTGCCGAGCTGCCCAGGCAAGGCCGGGAAACCTATGAACTGATCCGCCGGGGCGGACCGTTCCCGTATGGCAAGGACGGCGCGGTGTTCGGCAACCGGGAGCGCTCGCTGCCGGCCGAAAAGCGCGGGTTTTATCGCGAATACACCGTGACCACGCCAGGATCACGCGACCGGGGAGCCCGGCGCATCGTTTGCGGCGGCCCCGCAAGGGCGCCGTATGCCTGTTATTACACCGCTGACCATTACGCTAGTTTTAGAAAGATCGTGGAGTAAGCCCTAGATGAAGCGGGACATGTTTGTGACTATGGAAAGAGAGGCGGAGATGGACGCACC
>DATNCB010000509.1:0-2004 GCA_035571715.1 Ramlibacter sp. | reverse complement strand
ACAGCCTCTGCAAAAACTTTGCCAGAGGCTTGACTTATGCACAAAACTTGTGCTGCGGGGGACCACCGCCATCGGGGGCTGCTACAAAACCAATAGCGCGCGTAAGCGCTTGATTCATAAGGCGTTCCTCCGCTGCCCCTTTTTCAGGCATCCCAGGAAAACCCTTGATTTTCAAAGCACCGCCGCGGTTCGCGGGATATCTATCAACAAAGTTATCCACAGCTTTATATGATTCTTGCTTAACCTCTTTGAAATCAAACACTTAGGCGGCGTTTCGGAAACCGCCCTCAACACAATCGGCTAACCCGCGCTCTTATGTCCCATCGGCTCGCTGTCGTCGTCCCTACTCCAGCGCACAGCTCGATCAGCGGTCCGCTGACCTATTCAAGTGAGCTTCCACTTGCGCCGGGAACGCTGGTGCGAGTGCCCTTGGGCCGGCGCGAACTGCTGGGCGTGGTGTGGGACGCGGGCTCGGCGGCGTCTCCGGATCGCAGCGGCGTGCAGGACAAGCCGATTGCCGGCAGCCTCGATGCGATCGCGCCGATGACATCGGCATGGCGACAACTCGTTACGTTTTCAGCGAATTATTACCAACGCAGTTTGGGCGAAGTTGCGCTGGCAGGACTGCCGCCGCAGTTGCGCGACCTGGGTGCGAGCCAGCTCGCACGCCGCCTGAAACGGCCCGCATCGACCGCGCAAGACGCCGCGACCCAACCCGGCCTGGCACTGACTGGCGAGCAGCGCGCCTGCCTCGCCGCGTTCGACGCCGCCGCGGGACCCTTCCTGCTGTTCGGCGCGACTGGCAGCGGCAAGACCGAGGTCTATCTGCAGGCAGTGCAGCGGCTGCTGGCGGCCGACCCGCAGTCGCAGGCGCTGGTGATGGTGCCCGAGATCAATCTCACGCCGCAACTGCAGGAGCGGTTCATCGCGCGCTTCGGCGCCGGCAACGTGGTGGCGATGAACAGCGGGATGACGCCGCCGCAGCGCCTGAAAAGCTGGCTCGCCGCGCACAGTGGCGCGGCCCGCATCGTGCTCGGAACGCGCATGGCCGTGTTCGCTTCGCTGCCGCGCCTGAAACTGATCGTGGTCGACGAAGAGCACGACCCGAGCTACAAGCAGCAGGAAGGCGCGCGCTATTCGGCCCGCGACCTGGCGGTCTTCCGCGGCAAGCTCGAAGGCGCCAAGGTGCTGCTCGGATCGGCCACCCCGTCGCTGGAAAGCTGGCAGGCCAGCGAAAAGGGACGCTACCAGCGCCTCACGATGCCTTCGCGTGTGGGCGCGGGCGACACCGGCGCTTTTCCAGCGGTGCGGCTGGTGGACATGAACCTGCAGCCCAGGCACACGGTGTTCTCGCCGCAACTGCTCGAAGCGATCCAGCAGCGCATCGCGCGCGGCGAGCAGTCGCTGGTGTTCCTGAACCGCCGCGGCTATGCGCCGGTGCTGGCCTGCACAGCCTGCGACTGGAAAAGCGAATGCCCGAACTGCAGCGCGTTTCGCGTGTTCCACAAGATCGACCGCACGCTGCGCTGCCACCATTGCGGCTACACCGAACGTGTGCCGCGCGCCTGCCCGGTGTGCGGCAACGTCGACATCGCGCCGCTGGGCCGCGGCACCGAGCGGCTGGAGGAGCAGCTGGCGGACCTGCTGGACGGCGTGAAGCAGGCCGGCGGCGAGCCGGTACGGATCGCGCGCATGGATGCCGACAGCACGCGGCTGAAGGGCGCGCTCGAGCAGCAGCTCGCGCGCATGCACGCGGGCGACGTGGACGTGCTGGTGGGCACGCAGATGGTCACCAAGGGCCACGACTTCCGGCGCATCACGCTGGTGGCCGCGCTCAACGCGGACTCGGCGCTCTTTTCCAGCGACTTCCGCGCGCCGGAGCGCTTGTTCAGCCTGCTGATGCAGGCCGCCGGCCGCGCGGGCCGCGATGCGGCGCAGGCGCTCGCCAGCGAGATGTGGGTGCAGACCTGGCATCCGCGCCATCCGCTGTTCACGGCCTTGCGC
>DATNCB010000508.1:0-6928 GCA_035571715.1 Ramlibacter sp. | reverse complement strand
TCCAGAATCGCAGCGAGGGAGGCTGAGGCGATTCCCTTGCCCAGGGAAGACACCACACCGCCGGTGACGAAGACGAATTTGGTCATGTCAGGTCGGAAGCTGAGCCTCCGGGTGGTGGGAAAGCAGAATTATACGGGTCGGGATCGAGCATTCCTCTTGGTGCGCATTGGAATGCTACATTGCGCCCATGAGTGATCTTGCAGGCAGGCACTTCGTGCTGGGACTTTCCGGTGGCATCGCCTGCTACAAGGCGGCCGAACTGTGCCGCGCCCTGATCAAGGAAGGCGCCACGGTGCAGGTGGTGATGACCGAGGCGGCCGCGCAATTCATTACACCGGTGACGATGCAGGCGCTTTCCAACCGGCCTGTCTACAGCTCGCAATGGGACCGGCGCGAGCCGAACAACATGCCGCACATCAACCTGTCGCGTGAGGCCGACGCCATTCTCGTCGCGCCGTGCAGCGCCGACTTCATGGCCAAGCTATTGCACGGCGGGGCCGATGAACTTCTGAGCCTGATGTGCCTGGCGCGTCCGATCGACAAGGTGCCGCTGCTGCTGGCCCCGGCGATGAACCGCGAAATGTGGGCGCACCCGGCCACGCAGCGCAACATGATGCAACTGGCCGCCGACGGCGCGCACATCCTGGGCGTGGGCACCGGTTTCCAGGCCTGCGGCGAGACCGGCGACGGCCGCATGCTGGAGCCGCCCGAGCTGCTGGAAGACATCATTGCTTTTTTCCAGCCCAAGCTGCTGGCCGGCACGAAGGTGCTGGTGACGGCGGGCCCCACCTACGAAGCGATCGATCCGGTGCGCGGCATCACCAACCGTTCGAGCGGCAAGATGGGCTTTGCGATCGCACGGGCAGCGCGCGAAGCCGGCGCCGACGTCACGCTGGTCGCCGGGCCGGTGAGCCTGGCCACGCCCCGCGGCGTCAGGCGCATCGATGTCAGGTCGGCGCTCGAGATGCTGCAGGCGACGCAGCCGCAGGCGGAGTCGGCCGACGTGTTCATCGCCACGGCCGCAGTGGCCGACTGGCGTCCCGCCAGCGCATCGGCGCAGAAAATCAAGAAAGATGGCTCGGGCAGGCCGCCCGAACTTGCCTTCACCGAAAACCCCGACATCCTTGCTACCGTGGCGCAATCGCCGCGGGCGAAATCGGGCGCCTTGTTCTGCGTTGGGTTCGCTGCCGAAAGCCACAACCTGGTGGCCAACGCCCAGGCCAAGCGGGTGCGCAAGGGCGTGCCGCTGCTGGTGGGCAACATCGGCCCGGCCACGTTCGGCGCGGACGACAACGCGCTGTTGCTGGTGGACGAACGCGGCACCGAGGAAATGCCGCGGGGACCCAAACTCGAACTGGCCCGGGCGCTGGTCGCGCAGATTGCGCTGCGGCTTCCCTCGCGTCCACTAACTGCCTGACGCAAACCGATGAACATCGACGTGAAGATCCTCGATCCGCGCATGGTGGATCAACTCCCGAGCTACGCAACCGCCGGCAGCGCCGGCCTCGACCTGCGCGCCTGCCTCGACGAGGCCCTCACGCTCGCGCCCAATGCCTGGCGGCTGGTGCCCACCGGCATCGCAATCTGGCTGAGGGATCCCGGCTATGCCGCGCTGATCCTGCCGCGCTCAGGGCTGGGCCATAAGCACGGCATCGTGTTGGGCAATCTCGTGGGACTGATCGACAGCGACTACCAGGGCCAGCTGATGGTCAGTGCCTGGAACCGCAGCGACGTGCCGTTCACCTTGCAGCCGATGGAGCGGCTGGCACAGCTGGTGATCGTCCCGGTGGTTCAGGCGCAGTTCAACGTGGTCGAAGAGTTCCCCGCCACCGGACGAGGCGAGGGCGGCTACGGTTCAACCGGCAAGGGCTGAGCTAGCAGCTTTACACGAAGTCGCTGCGCGCTGCGAGGCCACCGGAATCTGGTGCTTCGCAGGGTAGCGAGCGCAATCCTGGCCCGCGCGCCAATCCGCGATCTCAGTCAATTCGGCTAACTTCCGGTTTAAGTGTAACTACTATTAACAATATGAAACGAAACGTACAAACTCAAGCAGAGCATTGACTAGAAGTTGGGTGGCTGCGCTCAGCCTTCCCTTAGAACATGGAGCGGACACGATGCGGCAGTCATACGAGCGAGAGGCGGGTTCGTCGGCAGGGTCGTTCGTCAAGCACGAAGTCCTGACCCGGGGGTTTCTGACCTTCCAGCTGGGGCTTGAGAGCTACGGCATCGAAATAATGAAAGTCCAGGAAATCCGGGGCTATGAAGCGCCCACCGCACTTGCCAACGCGCCGGCGTTCATCAAGGGCATTATCAATTTGCGGGGAGTGATCGTTCCCATCCTGGACTTGCGCATCAAGTTCCAGTTGCAGCACGTGGCCTACGACAGCTTCACGGTCGTGATCATCCTTAGCCTGGGCGATCGCTTGCTGGGCGTCGTCGTCGATTCGGTTTCCGACGTACTCACATTGGCCGCCGACTCGATCCGGCCGGCGCCGGAGTTCGCCTCGTCGACCTTCGACACGAAGTACATCGAGGGCCTGGGAACAGTAAACGACACCATGCTGATCCTTCTGGACATCGAAAAACTCATGAGTGGTGCCGACATGGCGCTGTTCGATCGAGCCGTTCACTAGCTGCGTGCGATCCCTTGCAACCGATTCACGAAATCTGATTGGCGAGGTCTGGCGCAATTGACTTCAACCAAGGAGAAACAGGTGGAACAGTCTTTCGACAACCGGTTGTTTGGCGGTATCAGCATCAGGCTGCGCCTGGCAGGCGGATTCGCGGTGCTGATCCTGCTCATGGTGCTGATGGCAGGCCTGGGTGCCTGGAGGCTAGCCGAACTCGACAAGGTCACGACCAGCATGGCCAAGGTCAACTTCCGCATCGAGCGGCTGGTGGGCGCATGGTTCGCGGAGACCAAGTCGAATGCGGTGCGCGCGGTCGTGCTGACTCACAGCGACGATCCGGAGCTCAAGCGACTGCTGACGCCGCAGCTCGAGGCGGCCACGAAGCGGATATCGGAGCTGCAGAAGGATGTGGAGGGATTGCTGGACAGTGCCCAGGCCAAGGCGCTGTTCGATGAAATCGGTGCCAAGCGGAAAAATTATCTGGACATACGCAAGACCGTCCTCGAAAAGAAGAAGGCCGGGCAAACCGACGAGGCGCTCGCGCTTCTGAATTCGTCGATGCTACCTGCTGTCGATGCGTATATCGGGTCGATCGGCGCCCTTGTCGAGCATTACACCAGCGAAGCCGGGAAGGACGCAGTATCCGCTGCGGCAACCTCCGAATCGGGGCGGAATCTTCTTTTTGGTGTCTGTGTCGCGGGCGTATTGCTTGCGCTTTTTATCTCCCGGTGGCTCACTTTTTCCATTACGGGGCCGATCCGTGAAGCGGTTTCCGTTGCAAGGCGGGTGGCCGACGGCGACTTGACAGTCAAGGTGCAGATGGGGGACAGGAGTGAAACCGGCCAATTGCTGCAGGCGCTGTCCGACATGATGGACAACCTGCGCTCGCTGGTGGGAGCGGTGGCCGCCGGTGCGCACTCGGTGTCGGACACCAGCGCGCAGATTGCGCAGGGCAACCTGGACCTGTCGCAGCGCACCGAGGAGCAGGCCAGCACGCTGGAAGAGACAGCCAGTTCGATGGAGGAGCTGACTTCGACGGTGATGCAGAACGCGCAGAACGCCCGTCAGGCCAGCCAACTCGCGCAAGGGGCGTCCGACGTCGCGCAGGGGGGCGGCGACGCCGTCGACCAGGTCCTCACCACCATGGACGGCATCTCGGATGCGTCCAGGAAAATCGCCGACATCATCGGCGTGATCGATGGGATCGCGTTCCAGACCAACATTCTGGCGCTCAATGCCGCTGTCGAAGCCGCCCGCGCGGGCGAGCAGGGCCGGGGCTTTGCGGTGGTGGCTGCGGAAGTGCGAAACCTGGCGCACCGGAGCGCGGCGGCGGCCAAGGAGATCAAGACGCTGATCGGAGACTCCGTGCAAAAGGTTCAAGCCGGGTCCAGCCAGGCCAATGCCGCGGGCCACAAGATGGTGGAGGTCATCAGCTCGGTCAAGAAAGTGAGTGACCTCATGGCGGAGATCGCCGCGGCCAGCCAGGAGCAGAGCTCTGGTATCGAGCAGGTCAATACGGCCGTCACGCAGATGGACCAAACGGTGCAGCAAAACGCCGCGCTTGTGGAAGAGGCCTCGGGGGCCGCCGAATCGATGAAGGATCAAGCTGGCGCGCTGCTGCAGCTGGTTTCGAAGTTCAAGCTGGGCGGCGAGCACAGCGACATGGCGACGCCGTACGCGGCAGCGCCCGCGCCGGCGGCGGCACGCGCTGCGAACCCCGCGCCTGCCAGAGTGAGGAATCGCGTCAAGCTGGCAGCCTATGCAAGCGCGACGGGCGTGCCTCAGCTACGTGCCTCGACCGGTAACGGAGCGTGGAAAGAGTTCTAGAAACAGTCGACGGAGTCCAAACCATGATGACCCAACCAGCTTCCCTCAGCGCAGCTTCCCTCAGCGCACCGTCCCGGTCCGAGCTGGTGGGATTTGGTGCATTGCTGTGCAGCCTTGCATGCGTGATTCGCGATGCATTGGTGGCTGCGTGCAGTTGGAAAGCCCAGCCATCTCGCCTGCCGCCGCGGGAACTGCGCTATCCGATGAGCGGGCGCGCCAAGCGCCTGTCACGCGGCGACGACTGACGCGCCAGGGCTGAGCCCCGCGCGCTGCCGCATCGGCAGCTTCCTACAGCCTGACGAGCAGAGGAACCTACAGGCACGCGCGGCATAGCCTGCTGCCCGGCCGCGGGCGACTGGCACCTAATGGATCCACGAGGCACGCCCAATGGGTTGTGCCATGTGTTTTCCAAAATGGGAGTCTTGACATGCGTACTTCTTCGCGTTTCATTCCAATCGCGTCCTTCGTCGCTGTTGCTGCCGCTCTGGCGGGCTGTACCTACAACCGGACGGTAGCGGTCGAACCCACTCCGACGGTAGCGACCGTACCGGCCGTCGTCACCCCTGCACCAGCAGTGGTAACAACGCCGGGGTCGGTGGTCGTCACGCCGAAGTATTGATCGCGCCGAGGGCTGAGCCCTACGCACTGCCGCATCGGCAGGTTCCTACAGCCTGACGAGCAGGTTTCTTTCAGCCATGCACGGCTTCCCCTGCGGCCCGGCCGCAGGGGACCGGGACCTAATAGATTGCATGAGGTGCGCCTGTGCGGGCTGCGCCGTGTTTTTCGAAAGAGCAAGGAGATTGCCATGCGTACTTCGCGTTTCGTTCCAATCGCGTCCTTCGTCGCCGTTGCTGCCGCTCTGGCGGGCTGTACCTACAACCGGACGGTTTCGCTCGACGCTCCGCCCACCGTGGCCGTTGCCACGGTGCCGGTCGCGCCGGCCGTTGTCACCGTACCGGCCGCACCGGCTGTGGTCACCACCGCCGCCGTTGAATTCGGCCGAGTCACCGCCATCGAGTACTTTCCGGGCGGCACCGCTTCCACCCGGATCAATGTTCCGGCAGCGATCGTGGCCAGCCGGGACTCGACAACGGTGCTGGGCGCCGGGCCGGGCACGACGATTACAACTGTCACCAATCCAGCCTATCGGGTCACGATCCAGACCGATTCGGGCGGCTTGCGCACGTATGACGTACCGGCCACCGGCGACCTGCGCCTGGGGGACCGCGTTCGCGTCGAACGCGGCGTGATCTATCGTTCCTGAAACTGGAGATTTCATCATGCGTTCGTCCATCCGTCTTCTAGGCGCGGCTTCGGCTGTCGCCCTGTCGGCCGTTTTGGCCGCTTGCGACACACCCGATCCATACGGCGCCAACAACTACCCGGTGTCGCAACCGGCGCCGGGGACCACGTATCCCTCCACGGCATACCCCGCCGGCACGTATCCAGCCCAGCCAGTGGCGGCTGTGGAGTACGGCCGCATCACCAATGTGTCCATGATCAGTGCCGGTAGCGGCCCCGCGCCGAACCGCAGCGCGGCCGGCGGCGTGCTCGGCGCGATCATCGGCGGCCTCATTGGCAACCAGATCGGTTCCGGCGGCGGTCGGGCGGCCGCCACCGTGCTCGGCGCTACGGGTGGCGCTGTCGTGGGCTCCAACATCGGCGCCCGCAGGGAGCAGAACGTGTCGTACCCGGTGTACCGCGTCACGGTGCAAACCGATCAGGGCTTATTGCGCACTTACGACGTGAACGCCACCGGCGACTTGCGCCCCGGCGATCGCGTGCGCATCGAGAACGGCGTCATTTACCTAGCCTAAGGGGTGGGCTACATCGCCCGGAAGAAACCGGCGCCGGCGGTGCCGCTGCCGATTTCTTCTTCGGTGGCCTCGCGGACCTTCTCCACCTTCAGGTGCAAGCGGATCGCGAAACCGGCCAGCGGATGGTTGCCGTCCACCACGACGTGTTCGGGGTAGATTTCCGTCACGGTGTAGATCACGTCGCGCGGGGCATCCTCGCTGGTCCCCGGCGGCAGGCCTTCGAACGTCATTCCTTCCTCGAGTTCGACGGGGAAGAGGTGGCGCGGCTCCAGGAACAGCAGCTGTTCGTTGTAGTCGCCGAACGCCTCTTCGGGTTCCAGGTGCAGGTCGAGCAGGTCGCCCGCCCCATGGCCTTGCAGGGCCTGCTCGAGGCGGGGCAGCAGATCGTTGCCGCCGACCAGGAACTCCACCGGTTCCTTCAATTCGTCCAGCACTTCGCCCAGCGTATCTTTGAGCGTCCAAGTCAGCGCGACCACGCATTGCGGTGTGATTTCCATAGGAGAATTGTCGCAGCTCTCCATGAACGTCACACATCCTTCGCCATTGCTGGGAGGCCTGTCGCCGCGGCAATTCATGAGCCGCTACTGGCAAAAAAAACCGCTGCTGGTCCGCGGCGCCGTCTCGGGCTTCACGCCACTGCTGTCTCGAGCCGAA
>DATNCB010000507.1:0-9138 GCA_035571715.1 Ramlibacter sp. | reverse complement strand
GCCGGCTTATTTGCTGGAGCTCGGCTTCACGCCGCTGCAGGTCGGCGTCATCGCCACCACGACCTTGCTTGGGTCGGGCATCCTGACGCTCGCCGTCGGGCTGCAGGCCTGGCGATTTCACTATCGCACCTGGCTGCTGGCATCCACGCTGCTGATGGCGGGCACCGGTCTGGGCTTCGCCCTGCTGACCGACTTCTGGCCACTGATGCTGATCGCGCTGGTCGGAACGCTCAACCCCTCCAGTGGCGACGTCAGTGTCTTCCTGCCGTTGGAACAGTCGTTGCTCTCCCGTATCGTGGAGGACAAACGGCGCACCTGGGTGATGGCCCGCTACAGCCTGGTCGGCTCGCTGCTGGCGGCCTTCGGTTCCCTGGCCGCGGCGTTGCCGGCAATGGCGGCACCTTCGGCGGGCATGGGCACCAGGACCGCCCTCCAGGCGATGTTCGTGCTGTATGCCCTGCTCGCTTTCGCGGCAGGAGCGGTGTACCGCGGCTTGCCCAAGGCCGAGGCAAGCGATGCGCCGCAGCCAAAAGTGACATTGCACGAGTCGAAGAAAACGGTCTATACGCTCGCCGCGCTATTCAGCCTCGACGCCTTTGGCGGCGGCTTCGTGGTGCAGTCGCTGATCGCGCTCTGGTTGTACCAGCGGTTCGGGCTGTCGGTGTCGGCGGCCAGCGCAATCTTCTTCTGGACCGGCGTGCTCACGGCGTTTTCCTATCTGGTCGCGGCGCGCATCGCCACCCGTATCGGCCTGCTCAAGACGATGGTGTTCACGCACCTGCCCTCCAGTGTCTGCCTGATCCTGATCCCGTTCATGCCCGAGCTGGCCTATGCGATCGCGCTCCTGTTCGTTCGCAGTGCGCTATCGCAAATGGATGTGCCCACCCGAAGCTCCTATGTGATGGCGGTCGTGCCTCCTGCGGAGCGCGCCGCGGCGGCCAGCGTCACGTCGGTGCCGCGCAGCCTGGCCTCGGCCGCCAGTCCGGTCCTTGCCGGTTACCTGCTGGGCCTGTCGCCGTTCGGCTGGGCTTTCGTCGCCGGCGGCGTCACCAAGATCGTCTACGACCTGTTGCTGCTGGCCATGTTCCACAAGGTGCGCCCGCCGGAGGAGCAGGCACAGGTTACTTGACTGCGGCAATCAATTGCCTGACGATGTCAGGCATGAGCTCCGCTTCATCTCCCGTGGCCCCGGCCCAGGTCAAGGCCGTTCGCGGTTTCAACCGTTTCTATACCCAGCGCATCGGCGTGCTGGACCCCTATCTCGGCAGCGACCTGTCGCTGACCGAAGTACGGGTGCTCTATGAACTGGCGCACCGCGACCAGCCTACCGCCACCGAACTGGGGCGCGATCTGGCGCTGGATACCGGCTACCTGAGCCGCATCCTGGGCCGCTTCGAATCGCGCGCCTGGCTGGCCCGTGTGCCGTCGCCGGCGGATGCGCGGCAGAGCCTGCTCAAGCTCACGGAAGCGGGCCACCAGGCGTTCGCGCCGCTGCAGCAGAAATCGCGCGACGAGGCGGCGGCGCTGCTGGCCGGCCTGAGCGTGCCGGCGCGCGACCAGCTGATTGGCGCGATGACGGCGGTGCGGCAACTGCTCGACGGCGCGCATCAGCCGGCGCCCACGCGCACGGTCGTGCTGCGTGATCCGCGCCCCGGCGACATGGGCTGGGTGGTACAGCAGCACGGCGAGATCTATTGGCGCGAATACCGTTTCAACAGCGAGTTCGAGGGCCTGGTCGCCGGCGTCGCCGCCAAGTACATCAAGAACTTCGATCCCGCCTGGGAGAAGGGCTGGATTGCCGAGATCGATGGCGAGCGCGTGGGTTCGGTCTTCGTCGTGCGCCGCTCGGCTACGGTCGCGCAATTGCGACTGCTGATCCTCACCCCCGGCGCGCGCGGGCACGGGCTGGGCGGGCGCCTCACGGACGAATGCATCGCGTTCGCGCGGGGCAAGGGCTACCGCAAGTTGATGCTGTGGACGCAGAGCAACCTGCTGCCTGCCCGCGCGATCTACCGATCGCGCGGATTCCAGTGCGTCAAGAGCGAGCCCTACCCTGCTTTCGGGCAGGACCTTGTCAGCGAGATCTGGGAGCTGAAGCTATAAACCTCGCGCTCATCGCAGCGGCGGCGACCGGCGTCCAAGTCGGCGCCGCGATCGTCGCATCGCGCTTTGCCGTGAGTGAGGTGCCGCCGCTGACGTTGGCGATGCTGCGCTACGCGATCGGCTTTTGCTGCCTGTTGCCCTTTGCGTGGCGCGCGCTGCCGGAAGCGACGCGCGATCAGCGCGCTCCGGTCGCCAAAACCCGCGCGCTCGATCTGTTGGCGATGGCGGCGCTGGGCATCGGTCAATTCGGCGTGCTGATCGCGCTGCTGAACTTCGGCCTTCAGCATATCGGCGCGGCGCAGGCGGCGCTGATCTTCAGCCTGTTTCCGCTGCTCACGCTGCTTTTGTCCGCCGCACTCGGTCGCGAACGAGTCACGCCTTCGCTGTTGCTCGGCGTGCTGATCTCGATCGCCGGTGTCACGCTGGCGCTGGCGCCCAAACTCGGAGCACCGCAGGCCGGCCACTGGGCGGGCGAGCTGGCGGTGGTGGCGGCGGCCTGCATCGGCGCGTTGTGCAGCGTGCTGTACAAGCCTTATCTCCAGCGCTACCCGACCATTCCGGTGTCGGCTTTTGCGATGCTGGCGTCAGTGCTGTTCCTGGCGCTGCTGGCGCTCGGCGAGCACTGGCCGGCACGCGTCGGCGGTTTCAGCGCCCAGGCCTGGGCCGCGATCACTTTCATCGGCGTGTCCAGCGGCATCGGCTATTTCTGGTGGCTCTATGCACTGAAGCACGAATCGCCGACGCGCGTCACCGTGTTCCTCGCGCTCAATCCAGTGACGGCCGCATTGCTGGGCTGGATGCTGCTGCGCGAGCCGCTGCATTCCACCGCGCTCGGCGCACTGGTTCTGATCGCCGCCGGCCTGTGGCTGGCAACGCGTCCCGCCAATAGCCGAGTGCCGGCAATGTAATCGACGGCCAACGATAATCGACGTCATGAGTTCATCGCCCGAGGCGCCCGTCGAAGCGCCAGCCGGACAGCGGCCCCAACCCAGTTCCCTCTCCGATCTGTTTTTCTCGTTCACCTTCCTGGCGCTGCAGGGGTTCGGCGGCGTGCTGGCCATCGTTCAACGCGAACTGGTCGAGAAAAAAGGGTGGTTGACTCGTGAAGAGTTCGTCGAGGACTGGGCCGTGGCGCAAATCATGCCCGGGCCCAATGTCGTGAACCTGTCGCTGATGCTCGGCGACCGCTACTTCGGGCTGCGTGGCGCGATTGCGGCGCTGGCCGGCATGCTGGTGTTGCCGCTGCTGGTGGTGCTGTGCCTGGCGCTGGTCTATGCCCAGTACTCCGAAAACCTGCATGTGGCCGGAGCGTTGCGCGGGATGGCCGCCGTCGCGGCTGGGCTGATCACCGCTACCGGCCTGAAGCTGATTGGCGCGTTGAAGAAGAATCCGCTGGGCATGACCCTGTGCATCGTGTTCGGCATTGCCACGTTCGTGGGCATCGCCCTGCTGCGCTGGCCCCTGGCTTATGTGCTGCTTGGCATCGGCGGACTGTCGTGCGTCATGACGTACCGCAAGATGGGGAAGAAGGGCACATGACGATCACGATGTCGGCGGCCGACTGGCTTTCGCTCTTCTTGCACTTCCTGTCGCTGTCGCTGCTGGGGGTGGGCGGCGCGATCAGCACCGCGCCGGACATGCACCGCTTCCTGGTCGACCAGCAGGGCTGGCTGACGGACCCGCAGTTCAGCGCCTCGATCGCCATCGCACAGGCCGCGCCCGGGCCCAACGTGCTGTTCATCGCCTTGCTCGGCTGGAACGTGGGCCTGAACGCGGGCGGCGGATTGCCCACCGCGCTGCTCGGCATGGCGGTCACGATGGTCGGCATCCTGATCCCCAGCACCACACTCACGTACATGGCGGGCCGCTGGGGCCACGAGAACCGCGAACTGCGCGCCGTACGCGCGTTCAAGCAGGGTTTGACGCCGATCGTGATCGCCCTGCTCGTCGCCACCGGCTGGATACTGGCCACCGGCAGCACTTACGAGGTGCGCAATTGGCCGCTCTGGTTGATAGCCATCGTGTCGACGATCATCGTCTGGCGCACCAAGCTGCAACTGCTCTGGCTGCTCGGCGCCGGAGCGGCGATCGGCTGGATGGGCTGGATCTAACCTGGAATTACCCTGGAATGTGCGTTGCAGATTTCCTGGATGGAGTCGGTGGCATCGCGGGTGAATCCGCTCTTGGGGTAGGCACACAGCAATGAGAAGGACTCTTCGTGGCAGAACCGATGCCACAGATGCTCCAGTCGCACCGTCGCGCCATGATGGTTCTGCTGCCAGAGAACGGCCACCATTTCGCCAAAGGCTCGTACGCGCCGGCCATCACGTCCGGCACGTGACAGCAACTCGGTCACCAAAGACTTGAACAGCTCATCGTCCGGCCACCCGCCGACCATGAATTTCGACAGGGTCTGCGCCGCGTCCAGCGCGATGTACTGATCCGTCGCGCGCGCCGCCGCAATGTCCAGCCGTCGCGCGGCCAGGCGGGTTTCCAGTGCACGCAGGTGCACCGGCGTCGCAATGACGACAATGCCGTCACCCGCATCCAGGCCGCCTGCGACGAAGCCCTCGAGGGCATCGAGGAACACACCTTCTTCATCGTAAATCTGCACCAGATGCTCGCAAGGCGCGATCTCGCCCCAAAAAACTTCGATGCCGTGCTCGTGCTCGCTGACAATTTCCATTTGCAAAATCTCTCCTTGTGTTGCGAGCATGTTGCCTGCGCCGGCAAGCCCGTGCCGGAGGAGGGCCCAGTAACAAGGGCAAAGATGCCCGAGCCCGTTACAGCGCGGTCCTACAAATGCATCAACGGCGGCGCAAGCGCGGCGGAAAGTACCACCAGCTTGCAACGACAAGCAATGCGAACAGGGAATAGCCGACGCTGAATACCCACGGCGGGGCATCGTAGTAAAGCAGGCGCTGGAGCCAGTGTTCAACGAAGCCACCACTGTAGATCGATGCATGCGCCTTGGCGCGAAGCCACATCTCCAGCGTCGTTAGCGGGCATGTGACACCGAACCAGGCCTCGGCGACAACGATCGCGATGGCGGCCAGATGAATGAGCCTGAACCAGAGGTAGTTGACCCAGCGCCACCGGCGCAAATTGCCGGCGACGACAAGTACCAGACCGGCTACTACGAACAGGACGATGGCTACATGCAGCACAAGCACGATGTCGGCGAGGACCTGATACGGCAGCAGCTGGTCCATCACACGTTTCGCAGGTTGAGCGACCGAGCCGGCCTACTCGTCCAGAAAGCCACCGCGATAAAAGCTCCAGGCAGTGCCGTCGTGCAGGTAGAAGTGTCCGTCGGCGCAAAAATCCTTGCCGGGAAAGAACTCGCGGTACGCGCGCGGGACCAGCCGCGCGAGCTGCTCGTCGGACAGTTCGTCGAACTGCTCGGGTGTGATCGGCTGGCCGACCCTGAGCTTGGGTGTTTCCATTGGATGTGCGCTTGGCAGGCTCAAGGCGCCCAACGTTGAACCTTCCACGCCAGTACGACCAACAGAGCCAGCCATACCGATGTGCGGAACGCCATTGCGCGGACACTGTCGATCGCGACGGCGCCGCCGTTAGCGTACAGGAAGACCACTCCCAGCAGCACGGCGAGATTGAAAATGAAGATTGCAGAAGCAGCGTACTTGCCTCGTTGACGGCTGACCCAAATCGCAACACCTGCGGCGATATACGCAAATCCCATCACGGTGTTGTAGATCAGCAGGGGCCGGTAGACGACGTAGCCCGGATCCGAATAGCCCATCAGGACCCGGCCGCCCGCAAAGAGTGTCGCCAGTCCGAACAGGATTGCCACGACCGCTGCGGTCCGTTGCGCGACATTGCTCATTGCTTGCTGACCTCGATATGAAACCGGTGGAGGATGCGATGCGCCACGGGAGCGAGAACGACACCTGCGACAAGAATCACAGCCAGCCCGCAGTAGAGCGCATAAAGACCGGCGAAGAGCTTGCCCCCGAAACTGACCGGCGCATTCACCGGGCCCATTCCGCCCAGCAGCATCGATGCATTCAGGAAAGCGTCGATCCAGCTCAGGCCTTCGAAGACGCGGTAGCCGACGATACCGATGAACAGCGAAACGGCGATCAGCGCCAGCGCGACGACCCCGCTGTGGGCCATCCGAAGAAGGAATCGATGCTGGGAAATTACCGGCTCGGCGCGACTCTCGAACGTTGGAAGCAGTTTCTTCATTTGGACCTAACGCAATGCATCGGGCGCCTCCGGGATGGCACTCTTCGGCCCGCCGCCACGTTCCAGGGAAGCGCGATCCCATTTAGCGAGATTGGCCGCGGCGGCATAGGTGGTCTGCAGGAACTGAAGCAGCGTGTCATCGGGCGATTGTGATTGCCGAACGATTTCGTAGGGAAGGATGAATTCGCGCATGTCATTGCTGTAGAACGCCCCGGCCGGCTGCACGGAAGCTGCCGCGAAATTGGCCGGCTCGGGATACGCATATGAATAGAACGCAGCGTACGGAATCGGCCCTCCCCCGGGCCAGAAGCCGCAACTGCTGACTTCTTCGCAATAAGCCTCCTGCGTCACCCAGTCCGGCAGGTGCGGAATGCCGCCGGGATGCTTTGGCGCCCGCCGTCCGGAAAACCGCGTCACGGCCAAATCAGCTCCGCCCCAGAAAAAGTGAACCGGACTGCATTTGCCGCTGAAGGGCGCACGGAATGTCCTGAAGACCCGATCGACTTGCACCAGGATGCGCCAGAAGCGGTTGGCATATTCCGGGTCGTACTCGTGGTGAGTCTCGTCCTCGTCGAAAGCGATCGGGTCGGGGATTTCATTCGGCAAGCGGTGGATGTCCACATGCAGGTCGAGCTTGGCCATCTCCTGCATGAGGCTCGCATAGAACTTCGCCACTGACTGCGGACGAAGCGGCACGAGCCCGCTGCGGCCATCAGTCGACTGCACGCTCAAAACGTGGTCGACAAAGTCGAAGTCGATGTTGAAAGCCCGATTTCCGTACGGCACCGGGCCTGTCGTCAGCCCTCTGGATGTCACGTACAGCGTGACGTGCCACGAGTGGTTGACCCACGCGTTTTGCACGAGGCGGATCTTGCCGACGATCTGCGTCCACAAGTGCAAGGTCGCATACGTCTCTTTCCAGGCGTCCAGCGGCAGGCTGGGCCAGGCTTCGGTCGTGGTTCTTTGGCTCATTGCAGTCGCGGGGTTATGGGCGGGGCGCATTGCCTGCATCTTCCAACTTATGGGGCAGTGTTGCAGGCAAAAAATGCTGCGGTGCAATATGAAATTCGCCGGGGCGGCCGTCCGCTTTTGACTTGAATCAAGAACTTGCCGAATGCCGTTTTCGGGAGGCGAAACAACTTATCGCGATGTGCCAGACCCTACATAATGCAATCGAGAACCACATCGTGCAATGAACAGGCGCTAACGCACGCACCTACTTTAGAGCACTTATTAAGTCGGAGATCTACATGTCTTCTGCTCTGATCTCAACCCCTGCGGGAGCGTCGGCTCCGTATTCGCCGGGCCTCGTCTCCCTTCCTCATGCTGATCAGTACTTCGAAGTCCGCTTCGAGTCGATCGGTGGGCTCGGGGCACACGCTGCGGGACAGGTGCTCGCCACCGCGTCCGTGGTGAGAATGGGTTTGAACGGTGCTCACTTTTCCTCGTACGGCTCGGAGAAGAAGGGTTCTCTGATCCGTTCATACGTGCGGCTGGCGGCGGGAGATCGCCCGATCCGCACCAGCGCGCCGATCGACCGCCCTGATGTGATCGTCGTCTTCCATGCCGCGCTCCTGCGCAACCCGGCGACGTTCTCAGGGCTCAAAGCCGAGGGCACGCTGATCTATAACGCGCCCGCGGGGGTCGTGCCGAGGGAGCTCGGGTTGCTGCCGAGCACGGCACGCATCATCCGCGTCGATGCCACCGGCATTGCGATGAAGCAGTCATCGCGCCCCAATGCGGTGTTCCTGGGAACGTTGTGCGCCTTGTGCCCGTTCCTGGACAGCGAGATCGTGCTGGAAGCACTGTCGGAGGAATTCGCGGGCAAGCATCCGGAAGCAGTCGCATCCAACGAACGAGCGTTCCGAGCCGGCGCCTCCGAGTTCAAGGAGCTGAAAGGCGTCGGCACTGCGCATGGCGACCTGAGCCCGATGCAGGCCGAACCGCTCTGGGGGTATGAGACACAGCCGGTTGGCGGCCTCGTCCCCGCGGCGGGGAGCACCGTCTGGAACGACCTCACAACGTCGCGCGTCGGCTGGATGCCGGTGCTCGATCAGGGCAAGTGCATCCATTGCGGCTTGTGCGACCTGGTCTGTCCGGACTTCTGCCTGGCCTGGGGCGAGTCCGACGACGGCAGCAAGTTCCAGCGCAAATTGAAGGGCGTCGATTACCGCTATTGCAAAGGGTGCCTGCGTTGTGTCGAGTCCTGCCCGACCGGAGCGCTGGCCAAGACGGCGGAAACCGCCGGGCTGGCCGACAAGCTGCGCGTACCGCTGTTTCCGGAACTGATCGCGTAAGGATTCACACATGACCACGCAAACCATCGCCCAGGCCCAACTCGTGCCGCAGTGCGGCCTGCCCGTGCGGCAACGTATCGAATTCCGCAGCGGCAACGAAGCCGCGGCGCTCGCGGCGCGCGACATCGGCTACCACGTGATGGGCTTTTTCCCGATCACGCCGTCCACCGAAGTCGCCGAGAACCTCTCCAAGATGCAGGCCGACGGGCAGCACGAGATCGCCATGATCGCCGGCGACGGTGAGCACGGCGCAGCGGGCATCTGCTACGGCGCGGCGCTGGGCGGCGGCCGCGTGCTGAACGCGACCAGTTCGCAAGGCCTGCTCTACGCGCTGGAGCAACTGCCGGTGCAGGCCGGCACGCGCGTGCCGATGGTGCTGAACGTGGCGGCGCGCGCGGTTTCCGGCCCGCTGGACATTCGCGGCGACCATTCGGACTTCTATTACGCGCTCAACACCGGCTGGATCGTGCTGTGCGCGCGCGATCCGCAAGCGGTCTACGACCTCAACTTCGCGGCTATCCGGATCGGC